>NZ_JAEUWV010000053.1:0-623 GCF_024102595.1 Corynebacterium lipophilum | reverse complement strand
CATAAAACGAGTTATCCGCAACCAGGGCCAACCCGGTACCCCAGTGGCCACGCTGCATCTGATCACCAATGACACCAACCCGGAAGACTGCCGCACGAGCACCCAAAATGGTATCGATATTCTCGACTAGCTTCATACCCGGGATGGTGCCCTCGAAGTAGTACGGTGCATAGGCTTCAGTCTGTCCACCATGACGCGTCGGATAGTTTGCAATGTTGGTGTAGGTATCACCGGCATCGATGTGCAGGTTGACCCCGTACTGGTCGAAGCGATCCACCAGTTGCTGCAAAATATCGCGGTGTGGGCGGTAGCTTGCCACCGACATCTGCGCGCATGCATCAGTATCCGCACCAGGTGTGTCGCAGCCAGCCTGCTGCCACTGCGAGTTCATCCAATTAAGCTGCAGGAACAAATCCGGTCGCTCAGGATCAGCACCCCACTGATCAAGCGGCATGACCGTCCCGTCGTGTAAGGTGACGCCTTCGCGCTCCCAGACATCCGGCAGACCGTCACCATCAGAATCAACAGCACTGTCCTGGGTTGCAACCTCCATGTGCATGGCAGCAGTCAACGTTGCACCAGCATCAATGCGCTCAAACCAACGACCACGCTGGAAGCTGGCC
>NZ_JAEUWV010000052.1:0-771 GCF_024102595.1 Corynebacterium lipophilum | reverse complement strand
CTCCCAACGATCAGAAGGCTCACCCGACGCAGGATCCACACTGACCACAGCGGCCGTGTAGACAGTGGTTTCCTTCAGGTCTTCAGGAGCCTGGAAATCACAAGACTTCAAGGCGCCCTTGTCGTCGCTCTTGAACTTACACATCTTGTCCTTGAGCTCAACCTGCTTGCCCGAAGGATCAGTTGCGTACCAACGGATCGCATAATCCGCATTCGGCATCAACCCAGCCGTCTTGGTGGTCACCTTCGAACCCGCACGACCCTTGTTGTTCGCAGAGTCATACTCAGGAATATCGAAGATTGGCTGCGCAGACATCAACGGGAACTGCAGACCGTTCATATTGAACCCTGCAGCAATCGCCCCTTGGTCCTGATAGTTCTGGAACATGTTCATCGGGAACGCCGAATTCTTCACATCCCGACCCTCAATACGCGGGTAGATGTACATGTAATCCGTGTTAATGTGACGACGCTTCGCCGAGTTAATTGCGCCACCAGAGAACGCACCATACCGAGAAGCACCAGTCTCGGTCTCAAATGTCTTAGCAACCTTGCCGAAATCGCCTTCTTCAAGCTTGTTGCGCAACTGTGCAGTCTGGTTTTCCTGCGTGCGCGAGACACCATACGTGCCCTTAAACGGCAGGTAGATCTTGCCATTATCCTTCGACGGCACAACTACCGTCTCAGCGATATGCGAGCCCTCACCGTGCTCCTTCTGGTACTCGGTGATGATACGTTCCTGGTTGGCACGCTCCTGTTCAACGGTGTAGCC
>NZ_JAEUWV010000051.1:0-850 GCF_024102595.1 Corynebacterium lipophilum | reverse complement strand
GTCGAGAATATCGATACCATTTTGGGTGCTCGTGCGGCAGTCTTCCGGGTTGGTGTCATTGGTGATCAGATGCAGCGTGGCCACTGGGGTACCGGGTTGGCCCTGGTTGCGGATAACTCGTTTTATGTTGCCAAGCATGAACGCATGCGCACTGATGATCAGTTGCGCAACACGATCATGCACGAGCTGGGCCACACGCTGGGGCTCAACCACAATGGTTCGATGAAGTTCGCCAACGAGGTCCCGCAGTCGGATTACCTGCCGAACTACTACTCGGTGATGAACTACCTCTACCAGTTCACGCACTTTAACTACTCGGATGAAGAATCTGTCTCTGGTGGGCCACTGCCAGAGGTGTGCAACCAGCCGGGTATGGACTGCTACAAAGGTGACTACCGTGTGCCAGCTGACTGGGACAACTTGATGATCAACACCGGCAAGATTGGTAAGGATTACAACTCCACCATCGGTGCTGCAGGTAGCAAGGTTGATGCCAAGGCATTGGCTGCCCAGCAGGAAGCGATGCAGCAAGCTGAGGCCGCGCAGGGCAGCGCGAAGGTTGCTGTTGTAGGTGACCCTGAGCTTCACCGTGGTGAGAATATGGTGAGCTTGAAGGTTGCAAATCCTGGGTTGGATGCGGCCCGGATGCGTGTTGAGGTTGTCTACCCGTCGGGGAAGGCCGAGCAGACTGTGACGGTTGCAGGCCAAGGCGAGGCGACGGTTGCGCTGCCAATCAGTGTTGGTGTGGTTAAGACGTCGTCGTTGCCGTTGGATGTGCGTGTGGTCAATGAGGATGGCTCGCAGGCCTTTGCTGGCCGGTTTGATGTTGCCGCGGTCATGGATGCGGATG
>NZ_JAEUWV010000050.1:0-927 GCF_024102595.1 Corynebacterium lipophilum | reverse complement strand
ATCCGGGTTTTGTGGGCGTGTTTTTGCCTGTTTTGTTGTCGTGTTTTGGGTTGATTAGCCATGTATAGTTCGGGTGCATAAACTTGGGGTCAGAACAACGAAGGGTTTCATGTTCCACCGGTTGGGTGGTGCGTGATGGAAGGTATAAGGATTGTGACAACGATGATGAACAGCATTGCACGGAAGGTATGCGTAGCAGCGTGTGTGTTGGCCGTTGCGGCTAATGGTGCACAGGTTGCTCACGCGGAGATGGCTGTTGCTGACTCGTCGGTCACAGTGACCGCTGACGGGCCGGGTGCGGTCTTTCACAACTCGGTAACACAGCCGGGTCGTATTTCGACGTTGAAGTTTACGGATGCCCGCTCCATTGCTGGCAGCCAGGAGTCCTCACTGTATGTGGACCTGCGTGCCGATGGCGCATTAGTGGATTTAGAATCTGGCCTTAACGTGGATACGCACCGTGATGGTAACACCCAGGTGGTCATCTACCGCGGTGAAGACCAGGCGGCTGGTGTGTCGGTCGAGCGTGAATACCGCTTTGATGGCAACCGCGTCGATGTCATTGTGCGGGTGACCAACAACAAGGATGCTTCAGCGTTTGTGCAGGCGGATCTGACGAACCAGATTAACTCCCAGGTCGGGCTTTCCGGCTCCTATGATGATGGGAAGTTTGTTGTTGCCCCGGCCCAGCTTGGCTATGAGACTGCGGTGTCGTTCGATAATGCAACCTCGTCTGGTGTAGCCGATGCGTTCCAGCGCACCACGGCTGCCGGTGAGGTTGGGTTTGTGGATCCGGCAGGGGCCAGCTTCCAGCGTGGTCGTTGGTTTGAGCGCATTGATGCTGGTGCAACGTTGACTGCTGCCATGCACATGGAGGTTGCAACCCAGGACAGTGCTGTTGATTCTGATGGTGACGGTCTGCCGGAT
>NZ_JAEUWV010000005.1:0-115443 GCF_024102595.1 Corynebacterium lipophilum | reverse complement strand
AGGCACACATGCGTGAACGCGACCAAGCCAACTCACCCGACGGCCGGCCGAAAGTCTACGACACCGGCATCGACACCGACTTCAACCCCTCCTGGGCCATCCGACACGGCTGGGCAGGACGCTCATAACCCCAGCACAACACCCCACAACCCACCCATCCCAACCCCTGAAAAAGTACACATTTTGTCACTTAAGTCGACACGCCGAGAAAAGCACACATTTTGTCACTTAAGTCGAGAAAACGGTGGGCCGGACGTAGTTAGTTACACACAAAATGTCCCTTATCGCGACACGCCGTGTTTACACACAAAATGTCTCTTAAGCCAAAGAAGAAGTGTCGTGGCGACGTAAAAAAGGCCCTCCCCGATTCCTCGGAAAGGGCCTTTGACCTGGTGCGCCATGACGGGCTCGAACCGCCGACCTACTGGGTGTAAACCAGTTGCTCTTCCAGCTGAGCTAACGGCGCGCTGGGTAGAGACTTTAACAAAGCTTCTACCGATCGCAAAATTGACAATAAATAGGCAGGTAAACGCCTATTTTGGCACACCGGCGGAGCGGAGACAGGAGCCTTGCCATTCGCCGAAGCGGTCGGCGGTGGTTTGGACCAGGCCGGCGAGTTGGGCGGATTCGGAGATGACGCCGGGTTGTACGCCGCCGGGCTTGGAGGCGCCTGGGGTCATGAGCCAGATGCGGGCGTTGTCGTCGAGGTTGCGGGAGCAGTCGACGAGGACGTCGACAAGGTCGCCGTCGTCTTCGCGGTACCAGAGCAGGATCATGTCGCAGAGGTCTTGTGCGTCTTCGTCGAGGAGTTGGTCGCCGATGCGGTCTTCGATCGCTTCGGAGATGGTTGCGTCGGCGTCGTCGTCCCAGCCGATTTCTTGGACGATTTCGCCTTGATTGACCCCTAGTCGGTCAGCGTATGTATCGACACCGTTGGCGCCCAACGTTCTTATTCCTCCCAATGAGATGAGTGTTGTATGCAAATATGCCGTTTAGTGTACATCTGCGGGTTACACATTACCGGACAAATATGCGACGGCCTCCGGGGGCCCTCGAGTTTTGTGACGTTCAACGCAATTGGCTGAAACCACGTATCCTGTTTTGCAGGTTTTCATTCCCGCCTGTGCCTCGCTGGTTGCAGGCCCGAAACGTTAGGAGGACGTTCCTTGGCTGAACACAATAATGACTCCAACATCCCGTTGATCCGCGAGGGTGTCGCTTCGTATCTGCACGATACGGACCCGGAAGAGACCCAAGAATGGATTGATTCGTTTGATGGGATTCTGGACCAGTCCACGCCGGAGCGTGCTCGATTTTTGATGCTGCGCCTGTTGGAGCGGGCGTCGGCGAAGCGAGTGGATTTGCCTGCGTTGTCGTCGACGGATTTCGTGAACACGATTCCGACGAAGATGGAGCCGGAGTTCCCTGGCGATGAGCAGATTGAGAAGCGTTACCGTCGCTGGATGCGTTGGAACGCGGCAATCATGGTGCACCGCGCGCAGCGTCCGGGTGTGAAGGTTGGTGGCCATATTTCCTCGTATGCGTCGGCGGCGGCGTTGTATGAGGTTGGTTTTAATCACTTCTTCCACGGCAAGGACGCTGAGCAGGGCGGCGACCAGATTTTCTACCAGGGTCATGCTTCCCCGGGCATGTACGCGCGTGCGTTCCTAGAGGGTCGTCTGACTGAGGATGATCTGGATGGTTTCCGTCAGGAACATTCGCGTCCGCAGGGTGGCCTGCCGTCGTACCCGCACCCACACGGTAAGGAGGACTTCTGGGAGTTCCCGACGGTCTCGATGGGCTTGGGCCCAATGAACGCCATTTACCAGGCACGTTTTAATAAGTACTTGCAGGATCGTGGCATTAAGGACACGGATCAGCAGCACGTGTGGGCGTTCCTCGGCGACGGCGAGATGGACGAGCCGGAATCGCGCGGTCTGCTGCACATGGCGTCGCTGTACGGCCTGGACAACTTGACCTTCGTGGTCAACTGCAACTTGCAGCGTCTCGACGGCCCCGTCCGCGGCAACGGCCAGATCATTCAGGAGCTGGAGGCCTTCTTCATTGGCGCTGGCTGGAATGTGATCAAGGTTGTGTGGGGCCGCGAGTGGGATGAGCTGCTGGAGAAGGACAAGGACGGTGCGCTGGTCCACGTCATGAATACCACTCCGGATGGTGATTACCAGACGTTTAAGGCCAATGATGGCGCGTTTGTGCGCGAGCACTTCTTCGGCCGCGACGAGCGGACGCTGAAGCTGGTCGAGGACATGTCGGATGAGGAGATCTGGGCGCTGCGCCGCGGCGGCCACGACTACCGCAAGATCTATGCGGCGTACAAGCGTGCGTTGGAGACGAAGGGCAAGCCGACGGTCATTTTGGCGCACACGATTAAGGGCTACGGCCTGGGCCACAACTTTGAGGGTCGTAACGCGACGCACCAGATGAAGAACCTCACGCTGGAGGACCTGAAGCGCTTCCGCGACAAGCAGGGCGTGCCGATCAGCGACGAGGAGCTGGAGAAGGATCCGTACCTGCCGCCGTACTACCACCCGGGCGAGGACGCTCCGGAGATCAAGTATTTGAAGGAGCGCCGCGAGGAGCTTGGCGGGTTCTTGCCGGAGCGTCGTGTGAAGTTCACGCCTCTGGAGCAGCAGCAGGACTTCGAGAAGGCTTACAAGGCCATGTTCAAGGACTCGGGTAAGCAGGAAGTTGCCACGACGATGGCGCTGGTGCGTACGTTTAAGGCGTTGATGCGCGATAAGGAGATCGGGAAGCGAGTGGTGCCGATCATTCCGGATGAGGCGCGCACATTCGGCCTGGACTCCTGGTTCCCTACCCTGAAGATTTACAACCCGCAGGGCCAGAACTACGTCCCAGTGGACCACGACCTGCAGCTGTCTTACCGTGAGGCGGCGGACGGCCAGCTCCTGCACGAGGGCATCAACGAGGATGGTTCCTCGGCGTCCTTCATCGCGGCCGGTACGTCCTATGCGACGCACGGCGAGCCGATGATCCCGATGTACATCTTCTACTCGATGTTCGGTTTCCAGCGCACGGGCGACAACTTCTGGGCCGCTGGCGACCAGATGACGCGCGGTTTCATCATCGGCGCGACTGCTGGCCGCACCACCCTGTTTGGTGAAGGCTTGCAGCATATGGATGGTCATTCGCCGATTTTGGCGTCGACAAATCCGGCGGTGGTCACCTACGATCCTGCCTTTGCGTACGAGATGCCGTACCTGATTGCCAAGGGCATCGAGCGCATGTACGGCGACGGCCACGGCGAGGACGTGATGTACTACATCACGGTTTACAACGAGCCGACGCATCAGCCGGCGCGTCCGGAGAACCTCGACGTTGAGGGCCTGCACAAGGGCATCTACCTGTTCGACGAGGGCGAGAAGCACGAGCACAACGTGTCGTTGCTTGCTTCCGGCATTGGTATGCAGCAGGCGCTTCGCGCGCAGAAGATCCTGCAGGAGGACTACAATGTGGGCGCCTCGGTGTACTCGGTGACCTCCTGGGTGGAGTGCGCGCGCGACGGTGCGCGTGTGGCCAACGAGCAGCTGCTGCACCCGGGCGAGGACGTCGGCGAGGCGTTCGTGACCCGTCAGCTGAAGCAGACGGAGGGCCCTTACGTTGCGACGTCCGACTTCGCCACGGACCTGCAAGAGCAGATCCGCCCGTACGTGCCGGGCCAGTACTTGGTGCTTGGTGCGGATGGGTTCGGTTTCTCGGATACGCGTGAGTCGGCACGCCGCTACTTCAATATTGACGCCGAGTCGATGGTGGTTGCGGCGCTGATGGGCCTGGCGAACGAGGGCAAGATCGAGATGGATGTTGCCGCGCAGGCCGCGAAGGACCTGAAGATCGACGACCCAACCGAAGCCTAAGGGCTAGCGCGGGAGGTACGGGGCGAGCGCCGGAATGTTCGGCGCCAACGCTGCGAACAGCGCCCCGACCACCGCGAGCGTAGAGAGCACCCCTAGCGTGATGACGAGCGCCCTCGAACCCGAGGAGCCGTTCGAGTCCGCTGGGGGTGTTTGCGGTTGCGTCGGCTCTGGCGGGTTGGGGCCGTCGTGGCTGATCCGGAGGAATGCGGTGCGGGTCGTGCCGTCTTCGAAGGTGGCGCGGACTTCGACGGTCGAGGGGGTGCGTGCGGCGTCGGTGGCGGTGCCGCTGACGGTGCCGGTGACGGGGTCGATGGAGAGGTCCCACCCGGCTGGTGGGTCGATGAGCTCGAACTTCGCGTCGGTGGGGAGCTCGACGCGATCGCGAAGGTTGAACGGCGTCGCTGTGAACGATGTGCCGTGGGCGACCTCGACTGGTTTGTAGACGGGTTCGTAGATCAGGCGCTGGTCGGCAACGAGCGAGACCGGCACGCTGATGTACTCCGTGGTCCCGTCTGGGTATTTCACACCGATGTCGAGGTTGCGGGTGTTTTCGCCGCGCTGGACGGTGGTGCAGCTCGGTGCGTAGAGCTGCCCGGCTTCGACTTGGTCGCAGTTGAAGAACTGGAGGCGCACGACAAGGGTCGTGTCGTTTTCGATCGTGGCAACGATGGGCACCCCCTGCGTTTCTCCCCCGCCGGCGACCCAGAACGTTGTCCCCTCCGGCGCCCCGGTCGGGGTGAAACGTGTGCTCTCTGTGTAGAGCTGACCTGGGACCAGCGGTACGTAACGGGGCTCGGTTTGGAACGTGGGCTGGTAACGGTCAGCGTCCGTGGTAACAGCCGCCGCGTACGGGGCACAGGCGATGGCGCAGGTTGCAGCGGTGGTGGCGGCGAGCAGTGTGTAGTTCATGGGTTATTTCGCGTCTTCGGTAATGCGTTGGATGAGTCGGTTGATGGCGGTGCTGACGGCGCCAGGCGCGTCGAGGGGCGGCATGTGGCCGCTTTCGGGCAGCACCTGCATGTAGGCGCGTGGCCAAATTTCGTGAAGCTTCGCGCTTTGGGAGACCGGGGTGACGGCGTCGTGGTCACCGACGAGGATGTAGCCGGGGATGGTGCTGAGCACCTCGCCGGCGTCGAGTTCTGAGTGGTGCAGCAGGTCCTCGAAGTAGCCGGCGTAGGTTTCCAGCGGGGTTTCGCGGATCATGGCGGCGTGGAACTGCACCAGTTGGTAGCTCATCGGCCGAAAGTAGAACCCGAGCGCGAGGACCGGGGTGAGCATGTCGGTGACGACTTGCCGCACACCTTCCGCGAAGTGCGGGGTCACGGCGACGACGCCTTCGATGAAGCGCCCGATCGGTCCGGCGAGGATCTGCGGCAGGCCTTGGACGGTGAAGGGTTCGACCGCACTGGAGATCTGCACCGAGCCGGCGAGGTTGAACTCGTGGTGGTAGCGCCGCATCATCGAAAGCGAAATCGGCCCGCCGAGCGAGTGCCCGACCACGATGGAGGGTCCGCGCACGTTGCGTTCGCGCATGACGGAGGCGACGTCGTCGGCGGCGGCGTCGATGGTTAAGAGTTCGGGGTCGACTTTGCCAGTCTGCCCGTGCCCGCGCAGGTCAAGCAGCAGTTGGCGCACCCCGTGGCCTGCGACCGCTTCGGTTTGCAGGAAGAATTCTTCGGCGGCGATGTTGAAGCCGTGGACGTAGACGACGGTGACGGCATCCGGGTCCTCGGGGCCGAGCTCGTACCAGTGGATGTTGACGCTCTCTCCCCCGGCGTCGACGGTGAGCACGCCTTCGCGGTCGGGCTTGAGCCCGTATTCGCCGTCGCCGGTGTGCAGCAGTTCGCGGGTTTCCACGAGCTGTCGGCGCGCTTTCGGCGTCAGCGATCGGAGGTAGGCAACTGTTTGCAGCATGCTTCCACCTTATTATGTGGGTATGGAACTCTCACAACGCTTAGATTTGAGCGCCCTCCAGCTTGAGGACGCCCCCTCCGACCCGACCGCGAACACCGAGGACGTCTCCGCGTTCGCTCAGCTCACGCGCCTCATTGAGCGGGTGACCGGCGAGGACACTGAAGCGCTGGACCGGGAGACCACGCTGGATGGTGCCGGGGTGGCGTCGTTAGATCGTATTGAGCTTGCGGTGCGCATCGAGCAAGAGCTTGGTGTGCCGATTGATGAGGAAACCTACCGGCAGCACTCGACGCTGGGTGAGCTATGCGCCTACATTGAAGGGCACGAGGAATACAAAGGAGCGTAGCGTGACTATTTCCTATCTCACTGACATGGATGGCGTCCTGCACAAGGAAGGGCAGATGATTCCCGGCGCGGACGCCTTCATTCAGCGCCTGCACGATGAATCGATTCCGTTTATGGTGCTGACGAACAATTCGATGCAAACCCCGCGGGACCTCTCGGCGAAGCTGGTCCGGATGGGCTTGCAGATTGAGCCGGAGCGGATTTGGACGTCCGCCACGGCCACGGCGACGTTTTTGTCGCAGCAGGTCGGAGAGGGTTCGGCCTACGTGATTGGTGAGGCCGGGATGACCACGGCATTGCACAAGGCCGGGTGGATCCTGACGGACCAGGATCCGGACTTTGTGGTGCTGGGTGAGACGCGCACCTATTCGTTTGAGGCGATCACGACGGCCTGCAACCTGATTTTGAAGGGTGCGCGGTTCATCGGCACGAACCCGGATCTGACGGGCCCCGGCCCGAACGGCATTCTCCCGGCGACGGGCGCGGTGGCCGCCATGATTACGTCGGTGACTGGGATGGAGCCGTACTACGTGGGCAAGCCGAACCCGGTGATGATGCGCTCGGCGCTGAACAATATCGGCGCGCACTCGGAGCACACGGTCATGATTGGTGACCGGATGGACACGGACGTGAAGTCCGGCCTGGAGGCCGGCATGCGCACACTGCTGGTGCGCACCGGGATTTCGGACAACGCCGAGATCGCCCGCTACCCGTACAGGCCAACGAAGGTGATTGATTCCGTCGCCCAGCTTGTGGACGTCATCACCGATCCTTTCGGCGACGGCGCGTACAGCTAGCCCTATCCTGCCGCTTCGACGCTGGCGCTGAAGCGGTACTCGGCGGCTAGCGCCGCGAGCGCGTCCGCGAAGCTGCGTGTGACGTCCGGGGTCGCGCGGAAGGTTTCGCGGCACTGGTAGGTGCCAGTGCTGTCCCGGCGCCAGCGGGTGAACCAGGCGTCATCCCAGAGCGCTTCGGGGTTGACGGGCGCGTCCGGAAGCATGAGCAGGAGCTCTTCGACGTGCATGCGCGCTGCGGCGGGCATGTCTTGGATGCTCATGACGGAGGTCGTGGGCGCGGCGCAGACAGAGCGCCACGTACGCGGGGCAACGAGTGTTGTTGTCATTGTGGGGACCCTTCTGTGTGTGACAGTGCGGCGCACGCGCCCGGTGACTAGCCGGTTCCGCGCCCGCTGACTAGGCGGGCGCATCTTCGTGCGAGACGAGGTTCGTCTTCCCCAACGGCCTCTCGCATCACTTTGCATGACACGAGACACACCGGGCAACCCTCAACAACTGGTTGATCCCCCTGTTTACTGAAGCTCTACTTGAGGGTCAGGGGGCTGCATCGCGGCTACCCCAGTGCCTTGACAGCGTCGAGCACCATGGACCAGAACCGCTCGGCGTCAAGCTTCGTGGCCACGGAGGTGTGGCAGTCCGCGGGCGCGGGGCTGCGGAAGTCGGCCACGGTGCGCCCGGTGGTGAGCAGCCCTTGCGTCTCGACGTCCACCGGTACCTTGACCGTCTCCACCACAGTTGGGTCGATGAGGTAGGCGACGCAGCATGGGTCGTGGACTGGCGGGTCATCAAAGCCCTGGGCGTCCTGGTAGTTCTTGCGGAACGCACCGAAGAGCCCCACTACGAAGTCGCCGACGTTCGTGCCCAGCGCAGCGAACTGCTCCTCGACCTCTTTCGTCGCCAGTGCCTGGTGCGTCAGATCAAGGCCAACCATGACGACGGGCCACTTCTCGTTGAAGACGATATGGGCGGCTTCAGGGTCGACGATGATGTTGAACTCCGCGCTTGGCGTCCAGTTGCCGGTGCCATACGCCCCACCCATCAGGACGACCTCCTTGACGCGCTCGACGATGCGCGGCTCCAGCCGGGCTGCAAGCGCGATGTTAGTCAGCGGGCCTGTAGGTACCAGGGTGACGGTCCCGGCGGGCTCGTTCATGATCGTGTCGATGATGAACTGCACACCGTGCGTCTCCTGCACCGACAGCGCCGGCTCGGGAAGCTCGAAGCCGTGGATTTCCATGCCGGTGTCGCCATGAATGCCCTCGGCGGTTTCCACCTCGCGCAGGATCGGCCGGGTCGCACCCGCGTACAGCGGAACGTCCGTGAGCTTTGCCACGGTCAGCACCTGCGCCGCGTTACGCGTGACCTTCTCCAGCGTGTGGTTGCCACCGACGGTGGTCACGCCAAGGAGTTCAATGTTTGAGTTTCCGGCTGCGAGCAGGATGGCCACGGCGTCGTCGTGGCCTGGGTCGCAGTCGAGGATGATCTTGGTTGTCATTTACTGCACCTTCTTTCGTGCCGCGTCTTCTGCGGCGATCGTGTCAGGAAGCGATTCGGGGCGCGGGATGAGGAACGACGTGCAGAACGCGCCGATGAGCAGGACCGCGCCCGCGATCATGCCGGCGCGGTAGCCGCCGTTCTGGTCGGCGAATGTGGCCACCACCGCGAAGATCACCGTGAAGGAGATCCCGGCGCCCAGGTTAAACGCGCCCGCGTTCAAGCCTGGCAGGTAGCCCTGGTTCGTCTTCGGCGCCAGCACCACGTGCAGCGACCCGAGCATGATGTTCGCGATACCCGCGTAGGTCACACCAGCGGCAACTGACAGCGCCAGCAGCAGGCCCTTCGTCGGGTTGGACACCACGAACGTGCCGAAGACCACCGACAGGAACGCACCGGCGATACCGATCTGCAGCATGAGCTTGTAGCCCACCCGCCCGGCACAGAACCCGGCGATCGGGCCGAACACCAGGCCGGCCAGCGCGTACGGGGTCAGCGTCCACCAGGACACCACGCCCGCCGACATCCCCGGCCCGAACGTTTCGTCCTGAGCAAGGTTCGGGACCAGGCCGTTCATCACGGCGAAAATGCCGGTCATGGTCAGGGTGGTCGTCGTCAAGAGTGCCCACGTGCGCCGCTCCTTGAGCAGGTGCGGGGCAACCAGCGGGTGCTCCGTGGAGGACTCGATGCGCCAGAAGACCACCAGCGCCACCGCGCCGACCGCGAGCAGAACAATAACCATGAACCAGTTCGCGGCGGCCAACGCACCGGCCTCGTTCAGCGCGGTCAGGATCGCGCCGACGGCCACGACCAGCGGGACCACACCCTTCCAGTCCATGGCGTAGCCGGCGTCGGACTTCGTCTCACGCACGCCGAAGTGCACGGCAAACACCGCCACGACCGCGAAGACGCCGATCACCCAGAACAGAGAGCGGAAGCCGAAGGCAGCTGTGAGCCAGCCGCCCATGATGGCGTCGATACCCGCGATACCACCGTTAATCGAGGTCAAGATGCCAATCAGCAGCGCGAACTGTTTCTCTTCGCGCACCTCCTGGCGCAGCATCACGGACGTCAGCGCGACCGTCGGCCCCGACACGCCCTGAATGACGCGCCCGATGAACAGCATGGTGACATTCGCCGCCAGCGCCGCAACCACCGAGCCAATCGCGGTGACCACCATCATGCCCACCAGCACTTTTCGACGCCCAATTAAATCTCCCCACCGCGGCATAAACAGGGAAAACAGTGCCGCAGCGGTAAAGAACGCGGTCTGCGTCAACCCGATCTGGGAAGTGGTGGCGTCGAGTTCACGCTCCATCGTCGCCAGCGCGGGCGCCAGCATGGACGCGTTCAGTTGGAACGCGAAGACGGCGGTTAACAGGGCAAGCATGAGTGGCCAAACCTGGCCGGGCGGCAGGCGGTGGCCTGCTTCCGGGGGTGGCGTGTGTGTATCGTGCATGCCCCCGAGTCTAAAGCAGGGCGTTCCAGATGGCAGTGTTCGTTTCCTGCCACAAGGGCTTCGCCCACTCGCCGAACTGCTCGTCAGTGAGCGCGACCATGGCTTGGCCCTGCGCAACCCACAGATAGGTCCCCGCCATACCGAAATGCCCCACCGTGTCGGCCGGCATGGTGTCGCCCGTCCAATGGGGGGACTTCTCCCCCTTAATCTCAAATCCGAGACCCCACGGGCATGGCTTTTGCATCCCGTAGCCGGGCACTACCCCACGCAAGTCCCCGAACTGGTTGCGGAACGCCTCCGCGACGGTGTCCGGGTGCAGCAGTGTGGGCTGCAGCAGTTCCGCGGCGAACTTGCTCAGGTCTGCGACGCTCGCGCGCGCCCCGTGGCCCGCGGAGCCTTCCAACACGGCGGTGTCCATCCCCAACGGTTCAAAGACACCTTCGTGCAGGTACTCCGGAAATGCGATGCCGGTGGTTTCCTCCACGAAGTCCGCAAGAATTTCGTAGCCAGCGGACGAGTAAATCCGCCGCTCCCCGACTGGCTTCTGCGGGCGCCTGCTATCGAAGCCGACGCCGCTGGCGTGCGACAGCAGGTGCCGCACCATCGATCCCTCCGGCCCGCACGGGGTGTCCAGCTCGAAGGCGCCTTCCTCCACCGCCAGCAGCACCCCGTACGCGGCGAGCAGTTTGGTCACGCTCGCCAGCTCAAACACCCGGTGCTGGTCCCCGTAGGTTTCCCCATGCGTACCGACGAGCGCCGCCGCGCAGTGCTTCACCGGCCAGGATGCAAGGTGCTCTTCTAAAATCATGCCCACATGATAGCTACTTGCGCACCCACTCGACGTGCACTTCGTAGTCCTGCATCGCGGTGCCCTGCTTGAGCGCCTCCGCGTGCGAGGTCATGAGCTCCTCCACTCGCGTGTGCGCGCGATCCAGCAACCCCTCCTTGACCGCACTGTCCGCCGCACGCGTCTTCTCCTCGGCGAGGAAGCCGGTGACGTCCTCCACCTTGACCTGGTTGAGCGGGTTCATCGACTGCTTATACACCTGCACGCTCTTATCGTCGATCTCCGAGGAGGTCACGCTCACCTCTGGGACTCGCACCGTGATGGTCTGGGCGGCGTCGTCAATGTTGACGCCGATCGCCTCGACGTCCGCGATGCCCGCCTTGACGGTCCCACTGTAGCTCAGCAAGAAGTTGCGCCCGGTCAGCGGCACTTTCACACCCGCGAGCTCAAGCCCCTTATTGTCGTAGTTGCCCACGTTCGAGTACGCATACTCCTCAACCGAGAGCTCCCCCACCTGCCTAAACGACGCCCCTATCGACGCCTCACTGATCTCCTCCCGACCGACCTGCAGGCCGTTCGGGACCACAAACTTCAACACCGCGAGCGCGGTGACCAACGCAATCACCAGTGCGGTAAGCACCAGCGCGCCTACTCGAAATCCTCTTTTTTCCACGCCGCAAGACTACAGCGACACGTTACCGCCCGATCTCATCGGGGGCACAGACCCGGATCTTGTCAACAAACTGCTGTGGCGCACCGCGGCCTCGCAGCGCGTCACCGTTGTAGCACGCGGAGTTCAGCCCGCGCTTCGACGTCCCATCCGGCAGCAGCGCCACCCAGCGATCCCCCTTGCGTTCAAACGGCACAATCCAGTCCGACTGCTTCTGCCCCGCCACGGCCCACTGGCCCTCGCAGTACAGCACGGTCGTCCCGGTCACGCCTGGCCAGCCCGGCATCGCCGCATCAAAGGCCTGCGGAGAGCACTTATTTATCGACGCCCCTCCGAAGCCCAACGCCGCCAACCCCGGCACCGTCGAGGACAACCCCGTCAGCCCAGCAACCACCTTCGGGTCCACGTTCGGGATCAGCCCCTGCGACACGGCGAACGCAGCTCCCGCACCAACAGCGGCCAGGACACCAAGCGTGATCCCCGCAATTGCAGCCGGGCTCAGTTCCTCGCCGTCGGAGCTGCCGGAGCTGTTGGCCTTGTCCGGCGCGGCCTGCTGCGTCTCCTCCGACCACGCGACAGGCGCCTGGACGGCCGTCACGGACACAGCCGAAGCTACAGTGAGTGCAAGCAGTGAGTGTTTCATAGCGACCACCCTACAACCGCCCACTGCTCATGTCCACGAAACATGCCCTGAACTGGCGATTTTTCAAATCCCAACATCCGGGTTAAAGTATTGCTCGTTGCTTTTAAGCACGTATTCCTCCATAGCTCAGTTGGCAGAGCATTCGACTGTTAATCGAAGGGTCACTGGTTCGAGCCCAGTTGGAGGAGCAACCACAACCCGAGGCGATCACCTCGGGTTTTTGCGTTTCTGGTTGCTGCGGTCTTGACCACGCTGATCCCGTCGATCTCTTTCGGCCCCCGACCGGAGCGAACGGGCACGCTCCCAAGTTGGCTTAAGGGACATTTTGTGTGTTTATCTCCGTCCGGCCCACCCTCTTCTCACGCCTAAGCTGGGGTTCCACTGATGATCAATGCCGGTTTCGAATTCTTTCGGTCCGTCGACCTCTTCCCGTTGACCTACTCCCGTCGACCGGAACACCCGAGCGCCTCGATGCGACCAGAATTGTGCACGTCAAGGGCTTTGCGCGTCCCCCTGGCTATATGCGACCGCCCAACGCACAGGCGGCTGGTTCTAGTCCCCTAGAGCCCTCGATGCCGCGGGTCCCTGCGCTACCCGCAGACTCCAGACCACACACCAGACGTCATTCGGTGTTGATTTCTCAAAACGGGCGAATGGAACTGTTTTGAAAACCATATCTGGTTGTTGGCCGAGGTCATCCCGGGAAACCAGATAGATTTATACACATAAAATGTCCCTTAAGCCCCCAAGTTATGAATTCCCGCTTTTTGCCGGTCCAAGAATCTCTATCACTAGAGGATCGACCTCCCCCTTGGCACTCGTCAGCAGCGCAAGGCGTGCCAACCTTGTTTTCGCGTCATCGGTGTCCTGGAAAACAGTGCGCTCATCATTCGCGTACGGAAGCACGCGCTTGCGGCGAAAAAGTCCCATAGTGTGCATGCTAATTTCCTTTTAACTCGAGCCGAAATATAGATTTTCAGTCTACTCGCAAAGACTTCAATGCCGAGTTCATTATGTTGTTGATTAGTTTGCGCTCTTCCTCGTTAGGGATGTTTGACTTCAAATGCGCCACTAGAATCTCGGACATGGTTCGAATCTCATGATGATTCCGAGCGCCAATCAGCCTATCGACGATCCACTCGGTTCTGTGCCACCATTCTTGAACGTTGGCAACTTCAAGCGTTCGAATTACTCCACGCAACGCAACTATCGACGCAAAGATAGGTGTCGCGGCAATGATTGCATTTGTTGCGGTGAAGTCCCAACCATCGATCATCACGGCAGCAGCAAATATACCTAAAAAGATGAAATATGCGATCCTTAAACTAATTTGGAGGATCGCGCCTTCCATAACCCCCATGCGTCTAAAGATAGTGTGTGAACGCACGCCCCGCCAGTTACACCACTGTGCCTGGACCCGTCGGTGCCACCGACGGGTTCGCTGGCTGGAGCGAGCACCCCATCTCACAGCAGACGCAATTCTGTTCACAAAATCCCGAGTCAGTTTTCGACGAGTACTCCGACCTCACCGCATCCCACCACGCCCATCCCAACCAAGACCACCCCACCCCGGCTATACTGCTTCAAATGTCCAGAAGTTCGCATCGTGTCACGCTCGCGGATATCGCGAAGCATCTCGGCGTCTCCACTGCCACGGTAAGCCTCGCACTAAACGGCAAACCCGGTTCGCGCATTCCGGAAGAGACAGTGCGGAGGGTCCGGGAGGCGGCCCGCGAGCTGGGCTAACGTCCAAACACCTTGGCGCGGGTTTGAAGACTGGGCGCCCGCACTACGCTGCTTTTGGGTATCGGCGTGATGTTCGTCCGCATTTTCCTCTGCGCGGCGTTTACCGGCCCGGTGTTGATTAGTATCGCGAAGATGCTGCACGCGTTTGAGGTTCCGCTGTGCATCCTGGCTATCTTCAAGTACTTCGCTATCCACTTCAACAAGGCACTCTCCGCGACCCTGTACCTGGTGGCATTCCAGCTGTCTTCGCAGCTCGGCAACGTGATCCTGTCCACCCCGCTGGGCTCGCTCCGTGACCAGATTGGTTACCAGCCAACGTTCTTCGTCATCTCCGGCGTGGCTTTCCTCGCTGGTGTGATCGCGGTGTTCGCGCTGAAACGCGACGATGAATGTTTTCTCAAAACGGTCGAATGGGACTGTCTTGAAAACCATATCGTGATGTTGGGCGAGGTCATCCCGGTAAGCCGGATAGATTTATACACACAAAATGTCCCTAAAGCCTCTCTGAATGGAAACCATGAATAAACGCATCTACCTCTACGCCGACGAAACCGGAAACCTTGACTACGACGGGACACCGAACCCACAAGGTGGCGGAGCATCAACCTACTTCGGCTTCGGAACCGCCGCATTCCAGCACGACACACACGGAGACGACCTCCTACAAGGGCTCCACCTACGCGCTAGTCGCTCCAAAGAAGGAATAAAGCTCACCCGCGGATTCCACGCCGTCGACGACTCTGCTAGAACGCGAAACGAAATGTTCAGCCTCATCCAAAAGCAAGCGCCCCGCTTCGATACAACCTTCCTGTACAAGTCAAACGCATACCCGCACATCAAAGACGCTGGACCAATGGGTCTCTACAAGACAGCCTGGTACTTACACCTCAAAGAAATCGCCCTCCAAGTTTCCGAGCCTCAAGACGAGCTGTTCGTCATTGTGGCAGAGTTCGGTACCAAAGGAATCAGAGAAGCTGCGCGACAAGCAGTAGAAGAAGTGTGCAGTCAGATACAGCGAAATATCACGCTATGTGTGTGGACCGCGCCCTCAGCGTGGGGATTACAAGTAGCTGATTACGGCCTTTGGGCTGTACAGCGGCATTTAGAAGGTAAGAAATGCACATGGTTTGAGCCGTGCATTAAACCGACGCTTGCGAGTTTGTTCCTTCCATGGGGGCGACCATAGAACATAGAGAAGCTGGCTATCTCACCTATCGGGGTAAGAAGTCCTCCCCTGGAGGACTTATCGCCAGCGTTGCCTTGATTATAACCAATAATGTCCACCGATTCAAGAGTTTTATGAGATGTTTCATACACAAACCGCTTCACTTTCTCCATCTGCCTGAAATCACTCCCCGAGCTCCAGGTTGTTCGCACACCCCATCACTGACAGGGATGGCTCGATCTCGTGCGGTGGACCAGAGCTTGGTGAAAACGAAGAACGACTAAAACGAGGTGAAGCCGCCATCGACTGGCTCAGGGGAAAGCTTGCAAGACAGCGAATTAGCGAAAAGACATGTAAAGAGTTTTTACAAAAGCCCACAGGCTTCATGCCTCCACGGCGACGAGTGAGGGATTAGGGATTGCCAACCACTCTCTTACAACATGTCATTTCAGGCTTTTCCAATATTCATGACATGATTTACACATGAGAAAAACAACTATCGCAGCAGCCCTCGCCTGCTCGCTCACGCTCGGCGTCGCAGCACCAGCACACGCCACTCCTGAAAGCCCTGCCCCGGCAACCACCACGACCTCCAAGCCGGAGACCCCTTCAGAGGGGCTTTCCGACGGCGCCATCGCCGCCATCGCAGTCACAAGCATCCTCGCGGTTCTGGGCATCGGCGCTGGTGCTACGTTCTGGGCGGTCCAGCAGCGCATCATTCCGAATCCACTGCCAGGCATTATCCCTGGACCACCGGCAAAGAAGCCTGCCCCGAACCCAGCTCCCGCTCCAAAACCAGCACCAAAACCCGCGCCGGCACCGAAGCCTGCCCCAAAGCCTGCCCCGGCTCCGGCTCCAGCTCCGGCCCCGAAGCAGGCACCCGCGCCTTCGCGCAGCGGCAAACTGCCTGCTAATGGCTCCTACAAGTCCTGCGCAGAAGCTCGCCGAGCCGGAGTCACTCCGATTTACAGCCACGAGCCTGGCTACCGCTCGAAGCTCGACCGTGACGGTGACGGTGTCGCCTGCGAGTAGTCGCGCCGACAGCAGACGCAATTCTGTTCACAAATTCCCGACTATTCCCACGAAGGCACCTACCACCCCCATCAAGCCCGACCCACCCCGGCTATACTGCTTCAAATGTCCAGAAGTTCGCATCGTGTCACGCTCGCGGATATCGCGAAGCATCTCGGCGTCTCCACGGCCACGGTGAGCCTCGCGCTCAACGGCAAGCCCGGTTCACGCATCCCCGAGGAGACGGCGTGGAAGGTCCGAGAGGCCGCGCGCGAACTGGGCTACCGCCCAAACACCTTGGCACGGGCGCTCAAGACTGGACGTACGCACACGATTGGTTTCCTCTCTGACGAGGTCACTACTACGCGTTTCGCCTCCCCGATGATTACAGGGATTGTGGATGAGGCCGAGCGGCTTGGCCACGCGGTCATGATGGCGGAGACCGGCCACCGTTCGGATCGGTTTGCTCCGGCGTTGCGTACGTTGGAGTCGCGGAACGTGGATGGCGTTGTGGTCGGGTTGATGGCGTCGCGTGAGCTGGATCTGCCGAAGACGAGCTTGCCCCTCGTGATCTGCAACGGTCAGGCTGGCGATCTTCCTGCGATTTTGCCAGATGACTATGCGGCGGGCCGGGACGCGATTGACTATTTGGTGGCGCGGGGGCACCGTTCGATTGCGTTGATCGGCAGGTTCCCAGACGAAGAAACCCCCTCGTTCAGCATCAGCGAGCGCATGCGCGGTATCGACGCCGCCCTGGCGCATCACGGGATCCGTCTGCACGTGGAGGGCTACGCGTCGGTGTGGGAGCCGGCGTCGGGGTATGCACGGATGTCGGAAATTCTTGACGACGACCCAGCAAACTACCCCACCGCGGTTCTGGCCGCGAACGATCGTTTGGCGTTGGGCGTGTATCAGGCGATGCAGGACGCGGGGTTGGATGTGGCGTCGACAATTTCGGTGTTGTCCTTTGATGATGAGGATTTGGCGGCGTTGGTGCGGCCGGGGTTGACGACGTTCCGGCTGCCGTATCAGGAGATGGGTGCGCGGGCGGCGCGCATGCTGGTTGGCCTTCTGTCCGGCGAACAGCCCGGTACCGAGAATCCCACATTGCTCCCCCTGAAAGTGGTTGAGCGTGGGAGCGTTTCCCAAGCTCGCTAAATCGTTTTAGCAACTTCCCCACCTTTCGCACACCCCCGACATACTATGTGCTTAAAGGTTTAAGCAGGGTCGCTGCAAGGACCAAGAACGAGAAGCGCAGCACGCGCACCTGCACATATCCCTGTGAAGCCATTGTCGTGCCCGGCTACCCCGGGCCTAACACGAAAGGACGTTCGGCGATGGATATGCTTCGATCGCAGTTTTCAAACCCCGCGTACCGCTTCGGTTCCGCCACGATTTTCCTGTTCTTCGCAGCGTGGGGGATCTGGTGGTCCTTCTACCAGATCTGGCTCACATCTGAGGCTGGCGGTCTGCAGCTCAACGGCGCGCAGGTAGGTACCGTCTACGCCATCCAGGGCGCGATCACGATGGCGTTGATGCTGGTGTACGGCGTGCTTCAGGACAAGCTGGACCTGAAGCGCCCGCTGACTATTTTCATCGGCGCGAGCGCAACCCTCATCGGTCCGTTCACGCAGTTCATTTACCACCCGTTGCTGCGCGACCACTTCATCGTCGGCGCAATCCTGGGCAGCGTGGTGCTCTCGGCGGGGTTCGTGGCTGGCGCCGGGCTGCTGGAGGCGTTCGTGGAGAGGATGGCAAACCGAACCGGCTTCGAGTACGGCCAGGCCCGCATGTGGGGTTCGTTTGCCTACGCAATTGTCGCGTTGCTCGCGGGTATCTTCTTCACCATCAACCCGATGCTGAACTTCTGGATCGGTTCCGCGCTCGGCGCGCTTCTGCTGTGCACCCAGCTGTTCTGGCACCCGCAGGGCACGGCGCAGGAGGCCTCGATTGAGGAGGTCACGGCGAAGACCCCGCCGGTCTCCGAGATGTTTGGCCTGCTCAAGGACAGCCATGTGTGGAAGGTCATCGTGATTGTGTTGCTGTCCTGGACGTTCTACACCGTGTTTGACCAGCAGATGTTCCCGGACTTCTACACGTCCCTGTTTAGTTCGCCGGAGGTCGGCCAGCGTGCGTACGGCACGTTGAACTCGGTGCAGGTCTTCCTTGAGGCAATCATGATGGGCCTCATCCCGCTGTTGATGCGCAAGGTGGGCGCCCGCAATACGTTGCTGCTGGGTATCGGCGTCATGTTCGTCCGTATCTTCCTGTGTGCGGCGTTCGCGGGCCCGGTGTTGATCAGTATCGCGAAGATGTTGCACGCGTTTGAGGTTCCGCTGTGCATCCTGGCTATCTTCAAGTACTTTGCGATCCACTTCAACAAGGCGCTCTCCGCGACCCTGTACTTGGTAGCATTCCAGCTGTCTTCGCAGCTCGGCAACGTGATCCTGTCCACCCCGCTGGGCTCCCTCCGCGACCAGATTGGCTACCAGCCAACCTTCTTCGTCATCTCAGGCGTGGTCTTCGTCGCAGGTGTGATCGCGTTCTTCGCGCTGAAACGCGACGATGAAGCCGTGGTCAACCCCGAAGAAATCCCAACTCGCTAGCCCGCAACGTTTCTAGAAAGGTTTCATCATGCAACCCCTCCGCCGCACCAACGACCGCTGGTACCCTTCGTTCCACGTCGCAGCCCCTGGCGGCTGGATCAACGACCCGAATGGCCTCTGCTTTTTCGACGGCCGGTTCCACGCTTTCTTCCAACATCACCCGTACAGCCCGGCGTGGGGCCCGATGCACTGGGGCCACGCCTCCTCTGCGGACCTGCTCGAGTGGCGCGAGGAGCCTATCGCGCTGGCCCCGGGTGAACCCGGTTCCGACGACGCCGACGGCATCTGGTCGGGTTCCGCCGTCGTCCACGATGGCACGCTGTATGCGTTCTATACGGGTAACCGCTGGGTCAACGGCGTCGATGACAAGGACGGCAAGTTCCAGACCCAGATGCTGGCCACCTCCACTGACGGCGTCCACTTTGAAAAGCACGGCGCCGTGGTCCCGCCCGTCAACGCGGATGCGCGAGACCCGAAGGTGTTCTCCCACGACGGACGCTGGTACATGACCATCGGCGCAGAGGTGGACGGGCGCGGTCACGTGCTGCTCTATACTTCCGAGGATCTCTACAACTGGTTCGAGGCCGGCTCCCTCTTTGTCGACCCAGACCCGAACGTCTTCATGGTCGAATGCCCTGATTTCTTCTTCCTCGACGGCAAGTGGGTGCTCATCTACGGCCCGATGGTGCGCACGCCGATCCGCTCCGGGTACAGCCTGCGCAACGGCCACAACGTCGGCTACGTCGTGGGCTCGTGGGAGCCCGACGCGCAGTTCGTGCCCGAAACCGACTTCCGGCTTCTCGACTGGGGCCACCACTTCTACGCCACCCAGTCTTTCGCCGCCCCCAATAACCGCCGCCTGGCGTTCGGCTGGATGGGCGAGTTCGCTCACCCGCTCGCCTCTCGCGAGGACAGTTGGTCCGGTCAGCTCAGCCTCCCCCGGGAGCTCTCTCTTAGCGACGCCCTCACGCTCCACTGCGCGCCCGCCCCCGAAATCGCCGGGCTCTTCGGCCCCGCCGAGACGCACGACGCCACCCTCCAAGCAGGCGAAACAACAACCCTTCCCCCGTTTGAGGAGGCATGGCTGCGCGTCACCCCCGACCTGGAGCAGCCCGTCCCGCTGCAGACAAACACCTGCGAGCAGGTGGTCCTCCACCTCATTCGTGACGACGTCCCCTCCGCCCACATCGTGTTCGACACCCTCGCCGAACGCATCCACCTGGTGCTCGCGCGGGGTAACGGCGCCGGCAGCGGCTACCGCTCCATGCCTTGGACCCCGGGCGACGCCCTGGGCATCTACCTCGACCGCGGCTCTATCGAGCTGTTCACCGCGGACGCTACGGAGACGCTCTCCTCCCTCGACTTCCTCGGTGAGGGGCCTCGCACCGTGGAGATCGAGTCCGTGGCGGGCCCTGTCGGTGTCAACGTCGAGGTGCGCCCGCTGAAGCGGGGTTAGCCCCGCCCACAGCAGACGCAATTCTGTTCACAAAATCCCGAGTCAGCTTTCGGTGACTACTCCGACCCCCGAAAGCCCCCGAACCACAGCGCTACTTCGCCACGAAGTAGCGCTGCTTATTCACAAACTCGTCCATCCCGAGCGGACCCATTTCACGGCCGAAGCCGGAGTTCTTCACGCCGCCGAACGGCAGACCTGCACCGCGGGCCTGCGGGATGTTGACGTGGATCATGCCGGTGACGACCTGGTTGGCAACCTTCTTGGCGCGCTCCTCATCGGTGGAGAACACGGCGCCGCCGAGTCCGTAGCGGGAGTTGTTGGCCAGTTCCACGGCTTCCTCATCGGAGGACACTTTGTAGATCTCCACGACGGGGCCGAAGAACTCTTCGTAGTAGGAGTCGGAGCCGACTGGGATGTCGGTGATGACGGCCGGGGTGAAGTACGCGCCTTCCCCAGTCAGTTCGCCTCCACAGTGCAGGGTGGCGCCGGTGTCGACGGCTGCGGCGACTTGTTCGCGCAACGTTTCGGCGGCTTCGCGGGAGGATAGCGGGTAGTAGTGACCGTCTTCCGGCGAGAACGGGTCTCCCTGGCGAAGCTCGGACACGGCGTCGACCATCTTGGAAACGAACTCGTCGTAGATGTCGTCCATGACGATGATGCGCTTGTTGGAGGTGCACGCCTGGCCGACGTTGCTCATGCGCTTTGTCAAGGCGGTGCGCACTTCACGGTCAATGTCGTCAGTATCCAGGACGATGTAGGCGTCAGTACCACCGAGCTCCAGCAAGGCCTTCTTTAGGTTGGCGCCTGCCGTCTTCGCAACGGCCTTGCCTGCCCCCTCGGAACCGGTGAGTGATACGCCTTGCACGCGTGGGTCCGCGAGCAGGTCTTCGATCTGGCTGTGGCTAATGCGGCGGTAGTTGAAGACGCCCTCGGGCACGCCGGCGTCGTCAAAGATCTGCTGGATTGCTTCGGCGGAGCGCGGACAGATGGACGCGTGCTTAAGAATTATGGTGTTACCCGCCATCAGCGTCGGCGCCGCGAAGCGCGCGACTTGGTAGTACGGGAAGTTCCACGGCATCACGCCGACGATCACGCCGAGCGGTACCTTCCGGATCACAACCTCCCCGCCATCGTGCGGCAGCGGCTCGTCCGCGCCGAACTCGGCACCGTGGTCTGCGTAGTAGTTGCAGATTTCCACGCATTCGCTGACTTCCCCGTCGCCTTGGTTAATGGCCTTGCCCATCTCCTCGGCGATGATGTTCACGAGGGTGTCGCGGCGCTCGTCGAAAAGCTGGGCAACTTTGCGCAGGTACGCGGCGCGTTCCTCGTAGCTGAGGGCACTCCATGTCTTGTACGCAGCGTCGGCGCGCTGGAGGGTGTCCTGCAGCTCCTGGTCAGTGGTCTGCTCAAACGTGGCGACGATCTCATTCGTCACCGGATTTTGTACTCGATATGTCGTAGCCATGGCCCCACGCTACAGCTTCTTCCCACTTTTCGACGCCCACTCACGCACCTTTACGCCAGTTCCCAGTCTATGCGGACCGCAGATTTCCCTTGTTCCCTGTCATGCGCTAGAGTGTCTTTCGCACCAAGTGTGTATTCCTCCATAGCTCAGTTGGCAGAGCATTCGACTGTTAATCGAAGGGTCACTGGTTCGAGCCCAGTTGGAGGAGCAAAGCAAAAGGCCCGAGGTTTCCGCATCCTCGGGCCTTTTGCTTCTCCTAGGCAGAATTACCCCTTAAGGGCTTAAGCCGGGTATCCCCTTTTGCTGAAAACGAGGACCGGCCCCCGTTACATTCGAGATGCAGGAGGGCCGGTCAAGTCTGAATACGCATCGAATCTATGCGCTAGTCTGGGAGAGCGGTAACCAACCGCAACCAGGTGCCGAGGTAGTGGGAGGTGAGCCCAAGTCTCAACACAATGACAACTATACCACTAGTAACCTACCATTTGGCAAGTTTAGTCCGCCCTATTTGTACTTAAGTTCGTCCTCAATAGTGAGAATATTGACTTTTCCAGCTTGAACGTCATCAAAACTATCCAGATCGAGCGCCCTTCGGAGACGGGCTGCTACCCGAGCTTTCACAGTCTCGGTCCCTTTTGGATGACAACGCTCATAGTTAATTGAGCTCGCGACAACATCCGCAAGTTGTATCAAGTCTGTTGACTTCGAATCGACATCGTAGGCCTCAATGACACTTCTAGATCCCATTCGCTTATTCACTTGTTCTTTTACTACCTTCGCGGCAGAATTCCCCTGGGGCGTCTGAACTAGATCCAGAAAAACATTAACGAGTTCACCCCGGTTAATATTTCCTCGTATCAGCTTTGCTGCCATGAGCGACTGTTGCTCCCAAGTCGCCAAATCATCACTAAAGGATCGTTGTGAATCGTAGACTGAACCCCCACCCTAACGTTGGCGATCGCCAGTTCTTCTACCAGATCGAAGTAAAACGGCAACTGATTTTTGCTAATTTGAGCAAAATGAATTTCCCCGTAAAAGCGGTATTTCTGGCGAAGATGCCTGATAGTACGAGCTAAGAGATATGGCTCCCGCACTTTTACAAAACCAACTACAAAGAATCCGCCTCTCGAATTTTTTGCACCCGATTCATCAATATAAATAGTTGAAACATCCACTCGATTGGGCAGAGAATAAGGCTTTTTCTGGGCTGTCATTCACCTGTCATACTACGAGGCTGGGATACCTCAGCTTTTCTTACACGCTATAGGATAACGCCTCCTTCCGCGTCGCAAATCAGCATACCGCCGCCCTACTCGCCGCACCCCCAGTTACACTGGTTTCATCGCTTACCCTCCCCAAAACCGGAGCCAACCATGCCAAACGCAGACGACCTCGAGGCCCGCGTGCAGCTCCTGGAGCGTGCGCTCGCGAAGCTCCTTGGCACCGATGATTTCGAGGCATTCCTCACCGAAACCGGAACCGAGCAGACCCGACCCAAACCCGCAACGCCACCGCAACCACCACAAGCATCACAAGCGCCAGCACACGAAGACCTCACCACAGTCACCAATCTCTCCTCCCCCGACGCAAAGCTGCGGCTGTTCGCCGACTACTTCCGTGGCCGCGAGGACGTGTACGCCACCGCATGGCAGAACGGCGAGAAGAAAGGCTGGTCACCGGCGTCCTACGGTCGTTACGACCGCAACAACCCAAATCTCAAGCCGCTCACGCCCCAGGTCCTCGAGCAGCATCTCCGCCGCGACAACAACCTCCACGTTGGGCTCTATCCACTCTGCAAGGGCGACACATGCTTCCTTCTCGCCTGCGATTTCGACGACGCCGACTTCCGCACCGCCGCCCGCCTGTATGCCGAGACCTGTCGCGAGTACGGCCTCGACCCGCTCATCGAAATCTCCCGTTCCGGAACTGGTGCTCACGTGTGGATCTTCTTCAGCGAGCCCGTCCCGGCTGCCCTTGCGCGCACCGTGGGAACCGGCCTGCTCGCTAAGGCCAGCCCGAAGCAGTTCTTCACCAGCTTCGACCGCTTCTTCCCTTCCCAGGACACACTGCCCGGCAAGCGCCGTGGCTTCGGCAACCTCATCGCGCTCCCACTCGCGGGTCAACATCGTGCCGAGCAGCGCACCATCTTTGTCGACGCCTCCTTCGAACCCACCGACGATCAATTCGCCACGCTCGCCTCCACCGCCAAAGCGTCTAAGTCCCAGCTCAAAAAGATTGCTGCACGCCTGCGGCCGGATCCAGAGACTCAGCTCCCCCAACCGCCGACCAAGGCCGAGCTCAAAGCGCTCAAACAAACCGGCAAAGTACTCATCACGCACGATTCCCGCGTGCACATCTCACTCGAAGGCGTCGACGGCACCACGGCCACCGCACTTCGCCACCTCGGCGCGATCCCCAACCCGCAGTTCTACATCCGCCAGGCCCAGCGCCTGTCCACCTTCCAAACGCCCCGCCTCATTATCCGCTTCGACGAGCACGACAACACTCTCACTCTGGATCGCGGCACGCTTGATCAGGCCATCTCTATCCTCAAAACCGCCGGTTACACCGTGAGTCGCCGTGGCAAAACACCAAAGCCGCACACCATGCACGCCGAATTCACCGGCGAGTTGCACCCCAAGCAGCGCAAAGCCGTCACAGCCATGCGCAAACACCCCACTGGTGTACTCGTCGCGCCACCGGGTGCGGGCAAGACCGTGATGGCGTGCGCGCTGATCGCACACCGCCAAGTGCCGACCGCAATCATCGTTCCCAATGTAGAGCTCGCCACGCAGTGGCGAGAAGCACTTACCAAATTTCTCGACGCCCCCACCATCGGCCGATACGGCGGCAACTCCAAGAAACTGAGCGGAGACATCGACATTGTCACCGCTCAGTCCATCAGCCGAACCGACTCACGAACCGATTTCCTCGCCGACTACGGCTACATCATCATCGACGAATGCCACCGCGTCGGTGCCGCCGGCCTCACCCGCGTCCTTGCAGACCTCAACGTCCGATTCATCAACGGCCTTACCGCGACCCCGTACCGCTCCGACGGCCTCGACGCCCTGCTACCTCTGATCTGCGGTCCTATCCGCCACACGATGGAACTCGAGCATGCCGGCCCCAAGCATTACGTTGTGCAAACTACGGAATTCTCCTACGCCGAGCCCCACCTCTATTGGCCCGACCTCGACAATGCCCTCGCCGCCGATTGCGCCCGCAACGCGCTTATCGCCGAGACCATCACCCGCGCCTCCGCCAATGGAAGCAACGTCCTTGTGTTGGTCAAGCGCCGCGAGCACATCAGCGCCCTCGAAACGCTGCTCACACGCGATCACCCCGGCCTCCGCATGCCGGTCTTCACGCTCCACGGCGCGCAGTCTTCGAAGGACCGCAAAGCCACCAGAAAGGCCCTCGACAGCACGCCCCAGTTCATCCTTATCGCCATGACCCAAATTGCAGGAGAAGGGGTAGACCTCCCAGCTCTCGACACCCTCGTCCTCGCAGCTCCTGTCGCGTTCAAAGGGAACGTCATCCAGCAAATCGGACGCGTTACCCGCGGCACGGAAAACACAGCCACGGTTTACGACTTCCACGACCACCAAGTCCCTGCACTCACCGCAGCGTTCCGCAAACGCAGTTCGGTCATTCGCAAGCAGGGCTTTGTGTAAACCGATGCGCTTACTTCTCGACGCTTTCCAGTATCTTAATTCTTGTGGGGCCAGCGGGGCTCGAACCCGCGACCAGCGGATTATGAGTCCGCGGCTCTAACCGACTGAGCTATAGCCCCAGTTGCTCCAACCAATTGGAGCTCGGTGCAGTATAACTGACCAGTCTACCGAGACCCAATCACACTGATTTGGACTGCTTTAGTACAATTCAAACAATATACCGAAGGGCGCAAAGTCTTGGCTGCACCTGAACTACTACCTATCAGAAAGTGGCAATGAAAATGGACGCAGATGTCGCATTTGTTGGCCTTGGATATATTGGCCTACCAACCGCCGTGGTGATGGCGGAATCCGGCTTGAAGGTAATGGGCGTTGATGTTGTCCAAGAAAAGGTGGACGCAGTCAACGCAGGCCACGTCACCATTGTCGAGCCGGGACTGGAGGAAGAGCTCAAGAATGCCCTTGAATCAGGCAATTTCAAGGCGACCACTCAAATGCCTCACGCGAAGAACTACGTCATCGCGGTTCCCACCCCATTTAACGACGACCACAGCGTTGACATGCGCTTTATCTATTCAGCCGCTGAAGCTATCGCACCAAAGCTCGAAGGTGACGAGTTGGTTATCCTCGAATCCACTTCCCCACCAACGACAACCGAAAAGATGGCGGCCCGGATTCTAGAACTTCGCCCCGACCTCCGTGCAGATGGCGACAACTCGGATTCCTCAAAACCTGTAGTCTTTTTCGCTCACTGCCCAGAGCGCATCTTGCCGGGCAAAGCTATGGAAGAGCTGCGCACAAACGACCGAATTATTGGTGGTATGTCCCCTGGCTCAGCGGAACGCGCTGAGGCAATATATGCAAGCTTCTGCAAGGGCGAGCTGCTCAAGACCAACGACCGCACAGCAGAACTAGCAAAGCTCACAGAGAACTCCTTCCGTGACGTCAACATTGCCTTCGCAAACGAGCTTTCTCTCATCAGCGACAAGCTGGGCATCAACGTCTGGGAACTCATTAACCTTGCAAACCACCACCCTCGCGTGAACATCCTGCAACCAGGCCCTGGCGTCGGCGGCCACTGCATTGCAGTTGATCCGTGGTTCATCGTTTCCGCTGACCCGGAGAACTCGAAGCTGATCCACACCGCCCGCAAGATAAACGACGGTAAGCCGGAATGGGTTAAGCAGAGGATCAAGGAGGCTGTGGCAGAGTCCAACGCTTCCAAGGTTGCTGTCTTCGGTCTGGCATTCAAAGCAGATATCGACGACCTGCGCGAGTCCCCCGCTCTTAACATCGCCGTCGATCTCGCAGAGGAGCTTGAGGATAAGCAGATTCTTGCTGTTGAGCCGAACTGCTCCGAGCTTCCAAAACGACTTAAGGGCTTCGATAACGTCGAATTGGTCAGCTACACCGACGCTCTCGAGCAGGCCGACGTCATCGTCCTGCTCGTCGATCACAAGGAGTTCAAGACCCTAGCCAACGACAAGTTCGAGGGCAAGAATGTTATTGACACTAAGGGCCTGTTGAACCGTTAGTTCTGCTCGTCGTCATTCCTAGGCTGTGCTCGAAACTGCGCTTCGGGTAAGCCTAGGAATGTGATGTCCAGTGACTTTTTGGACACGGAGTCCAGGATGTTTTTGGACGGGATGTCTATTGGCTTGTTGGACATTCTCGGCGGTGGAATAGCCAGATGGCTATTCCATTGCATAAACGAAGAAAGATCGCAGATTTCAATCCCGTTCGTGACGGTAAAACGGTCACACAGTTTTGCAAAGAGCTGGAGATCTCGCGACAGACGTACCACAACATCAAAAACCGAATAGCGCAGAAGGGCTGAGCAGGTATCGTGCCGGATTCGACTGCCCCGAAGAATCCGATGAAAAAATTTGATGAGGCCGACAAAATCGCAGTCGTTAATGCCAGACAACAGTTGATGGAACAAGGCTTGGATTATGGGCCTTGGTCGATCTACTACTTCTTGTTTGACACTTCAGGTGCAGATCGCACCCCATCGCGTTCCACAATCGCCTCGTGGCTGCATGAGCTGGGATTGGTTGATACCAATGCCCGCAAACGGCCCCGCAGCTCCTATAAGCGCTTCGCCCGTGACTTTGTCGGTGAACTTTGGCAAATCGATGGACTGGTCTATCGCCTCTTTGACCATGCCCACACACATGTCACGATTTACCAGATCATCGATGACGCCAGCAGATTCGATGTCGGAACCACAGCATTCGCCCTGCCTGAAAACGGTACTGATGCGCGCGCTGCGCTGGCCGTAAGCGTTCGTCGCTTACGGCAAACCTCAAGAAATCCTTTCTGACAATGGCGAAGCTTTCGCCACCTACCACCGTGGTTTTCTCTTTGGCTACTGAAACTTGGCTCGCTGGCGAAGATGTACTTGCTATTGCTGGTTTCGTCCCGACAACCCAGGGAAAAGACGAGCGATCTCACCGTAGGTTGATCCAGTTCCTCGATGCACGCCAACCAGTCAGCCTTGCTGAGGTCAACACATATCTGGCCGAATATCGCCAGGTATACAACGAACGACGACGGCATCAATCGCTGCTGGTCGGCAAGATGCACATCACGCCACGCCAGGCTTTCGATACCTTCCCCAAGGCACCATCGTCTACACATCCACTTGATCTAGATCAGATCTGGGCCCGCGTAGTTGACTATAACCAGGCGCACAATCCTTAACGCTTAATCCAAAATGCCAAACGGCCCCGCGGAAGCGGCAACTTCACACGAGGCCAACACCGATGATATGGCAGCTCAGCAAGGCATACGGCTTAAGGGATATTAGGGCATGCGAACGAAAACTCGGAGGATTTCCCGTATGACTAATGTGCGATACACGGATGCCCAGCGGCTCAAGGCATTAGAGGTATTCGACAGAACACAATCTGCTACCAAGACTGTTCGTGAGTTGGGTTACCCAGGCCGTTGGACACTCTATCGATGGATCAGAGAGCGTGATGAACCCCCAGCTGCCCATTCGGCGCACGACCTTAAAGCGCCACCCATTTGCGACAAAGCTCAAAGCCGTTGAGCTCTTCACCGCCGGTGTGTCTCCTGACACCATCGCATCTGAGCTTTCGCTGAACTCAAAAATGAGCGTCTATGCTTGGGCCCAACGATTCCGCGAAGAAGGAAAGTGGGGCTTGATGAGCGCAACTGCGTTGTCTGATCCACGCCGCCAACATCCGACACAAAATCAATGCACTCTAAAACCGGAAGAGCCCGTTTATTGGGGTGAACATCAGGTCATAAGCGGGCCAGGCCACTTGTTGCACACCCGCGCTTTCGGGGGTATGCGCGGAGTGCAAAAAGCAGTGTAATCCGAGATTAAATGTGGCGCAGGGCATAAAGCTTCGGTGTTCAAAGTCCTGGGACCACGCCAGCCCCCAAACCACGAACTCCGCCTTGAACTTGGCCGACCTCTGCCAGCAACGTCGGGAAAGTATGACCCACCACACCTGTTGCGACCGGCTATTTGGTAGCAGTGTCGTGACTATCCGGTAGCGCAACAGTGACTATCTGGTAGCGCTGTACATCCTTGCACGTTCATACTACCGGTAGCCACACCACACGGGTGTGGCATCAACTGGAAGGAGTCCGCTCATGACGGATTACCGCGCGATAATGACGTTGCTGATCAAACAGCGTTCTTATCGCCAAATAGAACAACAGCTCGAGTGCTCGCACCGTGCAATCGCACGCGCGAACCACACACTACGTACCTGCGGGTTTAGCACCGTTGAACAAGTTGCAGCGTTGGAGTGCTACTGGTTGGCTTCTAACCGCATATTCGGGCCTTCCAGTGTGATGATCTCAGCACCAACAACAAGCCGGTTGAGAATCGACTCGGCAATGACCGCGTCAGGAATCGACGCGTACCAGTCTTTCGGGGTGAACTGGGAGGTCACAATCGTCGAGCCGGCCTGTTCGCGCGCGGCGAGGATATTAAATATCTGATGCACTGTGGCAGCATCAATCGGCGTGGTTAAAAAATCATCGAGGACGAGTACATCCACGTTGTGGAGTTGCTCAATGAACCCCAACCGGATGGGGTTATCGGGTTGTAAGACCGCAAGTTGTACACCCCAGGCCTTGGATTGGCGGTACCCACGCGACGTGATAAAATTGCCTTCGGGGTGATTGCTTGCTTAACGTCTGGCAGATGAACTCGACGCAGATACGATTCCGATGCTCATCGATGAACCGGATCAGTTCTTAACGTTTCTTAGTCGAGTTCCGATGCGAAAAAGCCGAAGCGGTCTTCAACAACTCGTTGGTGTCGCGAAGCTCTTGATTTTCTCGACGCAGCTTGGAGACCTCTGCCACAAGGTTCTCAGGCAACCGTTCGAGAATGCATCCTTAACGTCGAGCGGTCTGCGTCCATTGCCTCGCTGGGTGCCACGAGACGCTCGGCTTTGGATCTACTGCTTGGCAAGCGGCTTGCATCGACATGTTTTCCGCCAGGGTGCGGTCTTCCACAAGTCGGACGATTCGGTCCTTTGCTTCCTGGTCAAATTTTCTTAGCATGTTCGAAGATTTTTCCGTCTGCTCAAACGGAATAAAACCTGGGAAACTTCACCCATCTACAAATACATGACTAATCTAGGGCGGCACTTCCTTGAATTTTGACCGGGACATCTCGAACAATATGGGGCCTTGCACTGGGTCGCCTTCGCGCGAATCCAATGATGCTGAGATTGCGCCCGTCCAGATTGTCTACTTCAAATATAAAGTTCGGCTGATCCTGGTAGCCCTGCGAATACAGCCTTCTCCCATTTTCCATCAAGTATGCAGCATACTCATATGAATTACTCGCAGCCATCTGTGGTTGCAGGCTTACCATCACCAGTCGTCCCGATGCGACCGCTTGCGGCTGCATTCGGATCAAGTCTGCATCATTCCACCCGTCTCGAATAACATCGGAGACGTTAACCTCGCCCTTCAAACTGCTATCCCGAGGCGACACATCGGAGTCTAGGAAGACTTGTTCTGCATTCTGCGGGTAAAACCCTTCAAGAGCACAGGCTGTCTTAAATACCAACCAGTTCAGGTGAAGACTCCCGACTCTCCCATGCTCGAGCAACCTATCGTGAAATTCTCGCCAGTTTGCATCCGTCGAGTGATCTGTCAACCGCTCGATTTCATCGAACCCCTCTGAAAGGTAGGTCTGCCCCTGTTGTTTGGGATCGAAGAGCGTTCGCCATTGCCGAGTCGGCCCGCTTTTAACCGATAGATCTGTGACTCGTGGTTGGCTGCTAGTAGCGTTGTCGTACTCTGGAATCCACGCATTCAGACGCGGATTGACAGCTGCCGGGGAGGAGACATTTTTGGTCGTAGACTCATTCTCAAAAACGACATCCAGCAGCTTTGGATCGGTTTTTTCAAGAAGTTTCCTCGTAAATTGGTCATTGGCTCGGTCTTCGATGCTCATGCATTGTGATGCTTTCACAAAGTACGCATTGTTCAGGACACTGATCTGCGGTTGATTAAGTGCCGTAAAAAGTCGGCTATTACCGAAATGACAACGATAGGAGGTAAGAAAGTTAAAGTTCGTGAGACGCTCCCTCAACGAAGCTCCACCAGCTCGTTCAAATGCCGATTTAAGATACGCGTGAGAAACAGCCTTAAGCGAAGCTGGAATCGCCAGCCGCTGCAACGACCAATCTACAATCCTTTGGATTTGCTCGTTCGGTGGTAGCGCCTCCGCCTGCGCCACCGATCCAAATACTTCATCAGGAATGTATGAAGCAGCGGCAGCTTGACGCATAATCTCCCCGCCTGCCCCAACCATTGTCAGAATTGGCTCGTCAGGCATTAAACGAACGGGAGACTGCGTGAAAAACTCCGGGCTTAGTTGCGACTGATAGTCACAATAACTGCGGATTGTCTCGTCAAAGCTTAACCGAATTCTTTTACCCGAATATGGAGTCGCCCAGGCCATTCCATAACGACGACGCAATTCGTCAGCAATCCGCATATCTTTCTCTAGCATTTCGCGTGCGGCGGGACTCTCGATCGGACGTGGGTCTGTAGTCTGAACGCGGAATTCTTGTGTGACCCCAGCCGCAGCCAATAATGAGAGCGCCATTCTAGAGTCGTTTCCGCCTGAGAGTCGAATGCGCTTTTCCATTTCAGTTGACTGACTCAAGTAGGCAAGCATAGAGGTACTTTCCTCGATGCCCCGCTCAATTAGGGCCTCTGGGTCTTCAATTCCAGATGCACTGGACAGCGACATCCTATCAATAATTCGAACCGAACTTGATGTGATGACTAGAGCTTCAGTTGGCAAAAGAAGCTTAACCTCGTTGCTCATTGTGTTCTCTTGGCAAGAGGCAGCGAGATAAACACCAATCCAGTTTGGAAGGAGAGACAGATAGTTCGGTTCATTAAGAGAGATCTGTCCAATTCGGCTCTGGTATGCGCTCGCAACCCCAGAGTAAGAGTCACTGATGATTATTCCCCGACCCGGAATAAATGAGTAATAGACAGGAGCCAGACCAAAAAAGTCGGAAAAGACAACGTGCTGCTCCTCACCTGGCCCGCGAGTCGAACACACTGCCATCCACTCGCCAAAAGCATCTCGAATGTCGCTTAAGGTGAGGTTGTTCGGAGCAGCCTCAGACAAGTCAAAAGAGCCTTGAAATCTCCGAGTAAAGACCAAACCGGAAAGTTTCTCTACGACGAACAGGGTTTGGTTCTCGAAGTACCAATCTTTGCGTTTATCAATCCGGTTCGCAGAACTCGAAAATTCGAGAAACTTATGCGACTTAAAAAGGGAAATCATGAATCTTTCTCGCAAACTTTTTCAACGATGCCTTTAAGAACCGTCGTTACACTCGAAGCCTTCGATAACAAACCGCTTGTCCTTTTCATGCCAACGAAACACGGTCAAAGACTTGCAGCTGACTCCTTCGGGAAGTTCAATGCGCCAAGTTCTGTCTACAGTTTGGTCCTCTTCTGCAAGATAGTGGTACCAGCCAATATCTGGATTTGTAGACAAGACGAGGGGAATATCTTCCCTACTTTGCTTAATAAGGCTGCCAGCCGAATCAGTCAACCCATACGCAATAAGGAGGTTGTGCTCACCAGCAGGTTTAGAGTCAAAATGCCCACGCAAACGCAACGACAGCGTCTTCAGTGAACGTTCCAATTCAAAGTGCAAAGGGTCGAGTAATGTGCTGGGCTGGTCTATCAGTACGCCCAAGTCATGTCGAGTATTAATCTTTTGAGAAAGCTGGGGGAAGAGCTCTGCTACATTCACGTCAGGGCCAAGCCTTGGTTTATTAGAAACCAGACGCACAAGGGGCTTAATGGACTCCGTGCTTGCGCTGTCCCCAACGTTGGTATCTTGACCGATGTGGCGAAGCCAAAGATACGTTGGCTTTCGGGAATCCACGATTAGTGGACAGTACCTGTCTGACTTGTTGTGAGCCGTCGTAGGAGGCTCAATGAGACCGCCCTCTTGATTCCAACCACAAATAGACGCTAACCCGATTGCAATCATTGGCTGATAGTTGGAGCGCACCATGCGAATTTGGCCTGAATCATAAATCGCCGTACACCCGAGACCGAAAGACACCTTCATATTCACGAATTCGGGCCGCACATAATTTTCCAATTGCGTGAAAAAATTCGTAGCCAACACATCGTCGTCATCAAGACGGAAAACTGCAAACGAATCCGATTTATCGAGCTCGCGTAACGCGACTTCCTCAAAAGAAATAGATGGAACCCTATCAATCTGTTCATCCAGAACAATTTCGGGATGCTTCGAAGCCAGCTCATTCAGCATTACCCTGTATTTGTGCGGAAGCTCCGGTGAATAAGAGATCACGTGCCGATAAATAATATTCTTCGGAGCATCAAGCAAAATAGGAATGGTGTAATTCAAGAAAAGTTCGGCCCGAGGACCCAGGCGCGAATCATCAAACAACGCCGCTTTATACTCTTCCTGGCTCCTATAGACACTGCCATTGCTTGCTTTCCAGCCTTCAAAATCTGGGCTGAAAAGGCTAAATCGGGTGTGACCAATGGCCATTGGCATTAGTTTTCTCCTTATCTTGAGACCTCAAAAACCTCTTGCGAGGAAACAAAGTTGGCACCGAAACTAGTTGTTTTGAACAAGGCAGACCACATCTTCCACAAATTGTGATACGTCCTGATGCCGACGAAGGAAATCTCTTCCCTTTGCGAGAGACTCGGTACGCCTAACCGACTCCCGTTTATCCAAGATATCTTGAGTAATTTCATCGACACTACAAAAAATAAACTCACTTGGATATACATATTCTGCGCCTCGCCAATTCAAAATGCCCATGGGAATGTCTGCGCAAAAAGCCTCACCAGGAGCCACATGTGAACCCTCGAAATCTGAAGTAGAAAGCACGTAGCCAAATTTCGCTAGCTCTTTACGGATGTCTGCCCAACCCGCATTGACCACATGATCACTCAAGTCGTTGTTCTCTACGAAGTCTCGGCAAGCCTTGTAATATTTACGCTCTTCTGCCACACCATTTACCCAGCCGAACGCCTCAGGGGCTTTGCCGAAGACGGTCAGAGAATATCGCTGGTCGACTTTCCGCAGATCTCGCAGAATTTCCAGAGCACGATGCAATCCTTTACGGCGAGGCACACTGCCAATCAAAGCAATCGCAAAAGGGTCACCGTCCGTATGATCCCGCTCATAAGAATCCACCGCATAGTAGTTCGGAATCAAATGAACTTTACTTCGAGCAATACCAAACTTCTCAATCAAATCTTCGTACGTGTGCAACGCGATCGCGATATAACCATTGACTTTAGAATCATCAACCTTGAAACCCGAGTCGCGAGTCAGTTCGTAAAAATGGCAGCGAATGAAAAGCTGTTGACTTGGGCGAACGTTGTGCGAAAAGTATTCGGCAGCCATTGTCATCCATTCGCACCAAATTATTTGGGCCCAAGCCAGTTCACGCTTGGTTGAATCCTCATCGAAAACACGTTCAGCTTGCCATTCATCGAGGTGGACCTGGAAGTACTCTTCAAGGTACGGAACGGCAGACTTGATGAATTTCAAATCGCTGCCAGCAATCAGCATACGAAGTTTGGAATGCTCTAGGAAACGGTCATACCGCTGCGACAGTGCATCTTCGACCAGAATTCGAAAAGGCTCACCGAACAAGTCCAGATTCAGAGAGTGCGCCCATTTCCCAACGAATTGCGAGAAGTTCGCAAATTCCTGTTCTGAAACTCTCACAAAACACTTCTGAAGTTGTCCCAAACCGTAAGAAACCGTTCCCGCGCCATGGCATGCCAAAAAGTCAATGCCAATTTTGAGGTAGTTCTCTTGGACAAGATCCCACGAATGAATCGCCTCGACGAAGACTTCTCCTGAGTAGTTTGCCGTGGAAGAGCTACCCATTCGGCTCGACTTATGATAGGTGTACAAAGGGCTATCATAATATGAAAAGTGACGGGAATGGCGACAGAATTCGGACATAAAAACAAGGTCTTCGCCCATTCTCACGTCGGACTTAAACCTTATTCCGTTATCCATGATAATAGAGCGCCGTGAGAACGCCATAACCCCCATAGATTGCAGCGTCACACAGCGCTCCAAGGTCGCAAGGCTATCGCTGTTTTCGCCAACAGTCACTCGGTCAACAACTCTAGGCGGTCCACCGTCAATGACGATCTGCATAGGCAATCGCACCAAGTCGGCACTAGTTTGCACGACATGGTCCGCGATGTAATCAAAGTTCTCCGAAATTAACTGATCATCGCCATCTAAGAAGAAAATATACTCCCCACGTGCAAGATCGAGTCCACGGTTTCGAGGAGCCGAAGGCCCTCCACTGTTTGAGTCCATCGTCTCAACTAGGAGACGATGCCCCTCATTCAACCTATTTTCTTCAAAAAGCCGACTCACAATATCGAGTGTTGAATCGGTCGAGCAATCATCCACCACCACTGCTTCCCACTGGTGATCCGCCCTCCATGGAAGCGACTCGATGCACCGCGCAACCGAGTCCTCTTGGTTAAAAGTCGTAATGACAAATGTGACTAGTGGTGCTTCCCATGATCCATTCCTAAACAACGGTAACCACTCCAGACTCGAAGCCATGTTCAATTTCATAAACAGCGTCGCAAGTTTTCATTACGCAATTGACTCCGTGGTGCTTAATACTTGTCTTTGGCCAAACTGGAAGGTCCTCCGCAAAAACAGGGTTCGAGCTATAAGTAACATGTCTTAAAGCACGCTGTATGGTTTCACTCTTTGCCATGCGTATGGATTCTTCGGAGGCCACAAAAACAAATGGCAATTCAAATACTGATTTGGGATCCAAGCCGTACTCCTGCCAGTACTTTTCAGAGATGGCAACTGCGCCATTTAGCGAAGCAGCCTTATAGAACTCTTGAATTGTATGCGGTTCGACTGAAGCATCAACGAGGATGACGATTTGACGTGCTACTGGACCAAGCTTTCGTGCATACCGCACTGATGGCTCTACATCCTCAAGGAGTCGCAGGCGAATCAAGACGCAGACTCCCGCTGTATCAGTTTCGACGGAAATACCGATCTGTTTTAATGCTTTTTGCAAACGTGCTTCGTAAGTATCAGCTTTCAAGACTCGGTTCAAAACTCTTAACCGCCGTTCCGCGCGATCATGAAGGAGTTCAGGCACAACGCGTGCAGGGCGATCCAGCTGTACAATCTCTTCACCAAAGAAATGTTCCGTTGCCCTTGTCCGGTTGGTAATAATCGTGCAGCCTGTAGCCGCCATCTCAAAGGCACGCCGAGCTAGCATCGTCGGCGAGCTGGTAACAGTATTGATCGAAATTCCGTACTGATTCGTACGGTAAAGATCTGCGGTTTTTTCATATGGGACTGCCGGTTGAATGCAATCGGCATACTTTGCTGGGTATCCAAACTGCTCTGTGGAACGACCAGAATACCGATCATAAATCTTTAGATTTAGACCGGAATCAAGCACGCTGTCTAGGATTTCCCCTTGGATCTCTTGCCGCTCGGAATGGTTCTTGTACCAGGAACCGGCAAATATCACCTGATTTTCACCATCGGAGTGCTCGCGGTCGAGAGCATTAAACAGTCTCGGTTGAACTCCAAATGGCATGCATTCCGCATTCCGCTTTCCTGTCACCTTGAAATACTCTGGAATCATCTCTCCTGCAGTGGTCCAGATGTAATCAAACCGCTTGGCGGTGTCCACAAAATCATTCACCCGATCGATGAAGTGAGTAGGGTCTTCCTTGTTCCAAAAGATTGTCGGAATTCCCCTTTCGTTACAGTATTCCAGTATGGCGAGCAACTCGTTTCGATTCTCGTACTTAAAATTAACCGAGCCGTAAATGCGAGCCTTCCAAGGAGATTCATCGCCAGGCATTCCCTGCCATGCCGATTCACAGAGGAAGATATCAGGCTGATGTTCTTCGAATACTTCAAACCAATTGCCTGGAGTAACAGGTCTGGCATCAATTTCTGGGGAGAGCGAGCCCCAGCTAAACGGATCAAGAATTACTACAGCCTTAAGGGCAGAAAGCAACGAAAATCGAGGTTTAAAAAAGTCCCGGTTATCTAGTTCCGCGCTGTAGGGAAGAATCAAGTCTTTTTTCAGTTGCCATTGCTTGCCAAAGCGTTGCGCAGTTTCCTCCACTGAGGTGGTCGAAGCAAGCGCTGGGTTCTTCGGCGCCCGATTTGTCGCTGGCTTAAGATCCTTGGCAGTATCACTCCTGGTGACTTGCATCGCGAACGACTCTGCATTCGAAAGGCCAGCAATTACGTTTTGCATACCCGCTTGGACTGCGCGTGCCTTTGAAACAGAACCTGCAATGTTGTTAATGGTTCTTACTGTTCCTTTAAAGGCCGCAGTATTTGCGCTAATTGCTTTTGATAGCGTTTCTACGGCTTCCAGCGAGTCGCTTAAGTCCGAAATACTTTTTTGGATTTCGCGGTTCTGAAGTCTCGTATTGTGTATGCGTCTTCCAGTACCTCGAAACACCAGAAAGAGGAAAAATAAAGCACCGATCGCAGCCAAAAGAAAGAGACACCTGCGCCACAGCTCCCCTGAGCTGAAGATTGCCACACCAATCAAAAGGGCCTCAGCAAGCCCAACTGCTGCAATACCCTTTGTATTGTCAAGTTTATTCAGCGTTTTCAATAGGTCTCCTTGCTCAAGGGTTTATGAGAGCAGTTGCGCGTGCAGATTTAAAGATTTGCTCTATTATAACACAAGCTTTTAAGGCTGACAGACGATAAGTTCGCTCAACCTAATTGCAGCTCATGTTGGTGAATTCAAAAAAGCTGCGTTCCCTCGAGCCTTTTACGGCCTATCCGCGGATCACAACACACAGAGGTCAATTAACTAAACCCCGACGACGCAGAAAGAAATGCTTATGCTATCGAATTATTACCTTTGCTGGTAGGTAGGACTCGGGTAATTCCGTGAGGAATTCATTCGCGGGTGTTTTGTCATCCTTCGCCATTAGTCCAGCCCACCTGGTGTATAGGGAGCAAATTTCCGACGATAACCCATCGGCGATAAGCTCTCCTTGGTTGATCCACAGCACACGCGAACAGTTCTCCTCTACTTGAGCAATCGAGTGAGAAACGAAGAATAAATTACCTGCACGTTCAAGGACCTCGTTCATCCTTGCGCGTGCTTTCCAGCCAAATGCGGCATCTCCCGTTGACAATGCCTCATCAATCAAGAGGATTTCTGGCTTCACTGCTGTCGAAATGGCGAAAGCCAGTCTCGCCTTCATTCCCGCAGAATAGGTGGACATGGGCCGCTTCACTGCATCGCCAAGTTCTGTCCATTCCGCCAGTAGCGGAATTTGCTCGGTGGCTTCACTCGGGCTCATACCCAAGGCTAAGCACCCCAGATAGATATTTGTCTCACCTGGAAGATTCCCCTGAAGCGCCGCATTCACGCCCATAAGCATCGGCTGGGACTGCACGAGGATCTCTCCGGAGGTCGGGTTCTCACCGCCCGCAATTAGTTTCAATAGTGTCGACTTTCCGGATCCGTTTAGCCCAATGAGCCCAATCGATTCCGAAGGTCGCACGGCAAAAGAAACGTCCTTGAGTGCATCGACAACCATTTTTCCTCGACCAGCGCGAACCGTGTTTGCATCATCGGAGCGCGACTGACTAATGACGTACCTTTTCGAAACGTTGTTGACGACGATTGCTGCATCATCAATTTCTTCGATTGGTTGATTACGCAAGCCGGACATATTTTTCCTCCGCAGCCCAAAAGTAAATGAATCCCACGATAAATGTTCCCGCGGTCCAGACAAGCAGGATCAGCCACACATCCAGCGCCGGGACGGTGCCGTAGATGGTGACGTCACGGATTGCTGTCAGGAACTCGTACGCGGGGTTTTCCACCATGATCTTCTGCAGGGTGGGAACGTGGGAGAAACGGTCCATCGTAAACATAACGCCGGACAGAAAGAACCACGCCTGCGTAATAATCGGCACCAGCGCCTTCACGTCCGGGATTTCCGCGGTCAGCCGAGCAAAAATCAGCATCAGCCCGCAGCCAAAAAGGTGGAGCATCACATACAGCGGCACCACCAAAATGGTTGTCCATGTGGGAAAATCACCCCACTGTGCCACGAACGCCAAAATGAGGGCCACGCCGGCGGGCAGCAGATTATCGATCGCCGCGCGCAGCGTCTGAGAAAACACTAGCGACGCCCGAGGGAACGGGAACGCAGAAATCATCGCCTTCGAGCTGGAGATCAGCCCGCTGCCGGAGCCCAACATCGAGGTGAGCATCCGCATGAAAATCAGGCCAATGAACAGGTAGCCCACGAAGTTGTCCACGTCGCGCGCCGTCTTAAACAGCAGGCCGAACAGGAGCCCATAGAAGGCTACGTCCAGGATTGGGGAGACAACCAGCCACAGCTTCCACAAGCGATAGTCACGGGTCGAGCGCAACGCTTTCGAGCGCGCCTCCGCCCCGATGAAGAACCGGCGCCTCCACAACTCCCTAATGTAGCCACCGAGGCTGGGACGTGGGTTGAGCGGGACCAGGTCACCCTTGGATACTACTTGGACGCGTGAGGTGGACTCCCCTAGTTTTCCCGAAAGCTCTTTGAGAAAGCCGACGCTGTAGGGCTTCGCCCCTTCTCTCTGTTGGCTCATGTCATTAACCATCCTGTCCGATTGCCTCCCCCAGCGAGGGAAGAACAATACTTATCGTAGCTTTCCCATCATATCGACAAGTGCCTGCTGGATTGAGCTGGCGTCCCCAATCTCCGACCGGAAATCGAGTGCTTGTACCGACAGCGGGGAGCCTGGCGTGACGATGCCCCACACCGGGACCCCCGAACCCGCATAGTCGGAGTACTTAGACGGCAGGAAAGGATTGACCGCAAAAGACCCCGGCTGCAGCGTCATGTCGTTGACCAACAAGACGTCGAGCTTGTGGGTGATGGCCAAAAACTCCAGGTACGGCACGTAGTCATTGATGCGCAGGCTGAAAGCAGGCGCGTTACTTGCCGCAAAGGCGCGCAGCGTTCGCGGGTCATCACAAAAGATATGAAACTCCAGCTTCTCTTGCAGGTGCTGCGGCAGGTCCATCACCGCATCCAGAATCGGCCCCAGGCCCCGGTCACGATAGAAGCTGCCAAAGTAGCCGATGCTCAGCTTCTTCCCATCTGTCTGGTACGTGCTCGTGCCGTGGTAGAGGTGCTTGGGCGGGGTCGGCTGCGGGCGCACCACACTCTTTGCCTCCGCGGCGCGCCGAATCGGCGCCGGGTACTGCGAAAGCATGACGTGACGCTGGTTCTCGTTGGTAAATAGCAACTTATCCGCTAGCAGAATGGTCACCGCCTCCGTCAGCTCGAAATGCGATGCAATCTCCACCTCTGCCCCACCCAGACGCTTGAGTGCACGCGTGAGCTTCCACGCGGTGGGCCCAGGCGTGAGCTTGCCCCGGCGTGGCTGACCATCAGCACCAACTCGGAGTGGGTCAGAAAACTCCGCCTCCCACCGCAGCTGTGGATAGGCCAGTTTGATAAGCGCGCCGGCCACGTGCGATCCCGACCACAAGGCCCGCGTGTAGAGCACGGAGTACTCGCTTCCTTTTGCCTGGAGCTTTCGTGCCGCGCGCAGGGCGTCACGCCCAAATTGTGCGATGAGCGGCCAGGCCGAAAAAGAGCATTCAGTGTTGAGCTGCACGTGCTCACCAATGACCGGATCGACCATGAGGTAGGTCGACTCATCCCGCTTGCGAATGCTCCGCATGTCCGCGGAAATCACGTCCACCTGCACGCCGTCGCTGGCCAGCGTCTTGGCCATCACGTTGGCGGCAGGGTCAGCAAACGGCGGGAAGCAATAGGACACCACGAGTTTCTTCGAGCGCTGCGGTCGCAGGTCACTCCACGGTAACCCAGCAACACCCAAGTCAACCGCGCAGGCAATCGCGTCCTCAACCTGGTCGCGTGCGCCCGTAAGGTAGTCACGCACAAAGGTAAATTGCGCGTCTTCGAGGTTTTTCAGCGCCAGACGGGAAGATTCATCGACGCGAAGGGCCCGAATCTTGGCAATGCACTGCAACCTTTCCACCACAGAGAACTGGAAGCTCGCCTTTTGACGGGAGACGGAGCCCTTCCGCACCAACCGCAGGTACGCGGCGTCCTGAGCGTCAGCCGGAACGGTGAAGGCGAAGTGCGGGATGGTCAGCAACTGGGCGAAGAACGCCACATCCTCGCCAGACTTGAGCTCTTCATCGAAGCGAAACCGCGTGGCGATGTAGCTCGGGAGGATCTTGCACGCATTAAAGCCCAAGGTCCACGGGATGTCGCGGGCCAATTGCGTGCGGCCGGTGGCCTGCGAAATCCGCGCCGACAGCGCGCTGTCATGATGGCACCCATCTTCCCCGATGTCCCGTATGGGAAGCAAGACGGCCTCGTGCGGCTTGCACAGGCGAAAGCCCGCGGCCAGAAACTCCGGCTCGAGGCCGTCGTCATCATCGACGAACGTGAAGTAGTCGCGCGTCACGCTGGTCAACCCCACGTTGCGCGCATGCGCCGCACCCACACCGGTGGTGTTAATAATGCGCAGGTCATAGTCCGTGGTCAGCCCGCGCAGGTAGGACGCGCTGCCGTCGTCTGGCCCGTTGAGCACCACGATCACCTCAAACAGGCTCGGGTCGAGGGATTGCCGGTTCAGACACTCGATGAGCCGCGGAAGCCTGACTCTTCCTGCAAAGCTGGGGACTATGACCGAGATCCCCACGGTGAACTTCCCACACATACGTACCCTACTTCATCCGAGCCAAAAGCTTGTACAAACGAATAATCACGCCTTGAGGCAGATACCTTTTCACGGGCTTGACCACCGGAATCACTCTGTCTAGAAGGGCGGACAGCACCGACGGCGTCGACAGCTCCGGCAAGGCATCGGCGCCCGCGTCACGGTACTCCACATACTGCAGCGCCGCCAGCCCCAGACTCACGTCCGCCGCGCTGCGCAGGTGGCCCGCCCCGTCCGCAGTCTCCGCCACGCGTGTTGGCAGCACCCACATCTTGACCCAGCCGGGCTCACACGCAACTGCCCCGGCCGTCAGATTGTCTGGCCCGCGCAGGAAATTCGAGGCCCGTTCCGGCGCGCTGTCAGGACCAAGTGATGCCCAGTAAAACACCTTGGGCGCGGTCTGCGACGATGATTTCTCGTGGGCGCCAATGAAGTCCCAGACCGTTTCTGCGGGAAAGTCCACAAAAATCACGGTGTCATAGGAGCTCAGAGTCCCCGTCAGGTCAGAAGTGAAGACGACGTTGCGACCCAAGTCCCCCACGCTAACCACTGCCGTCGAATCAACGACAACACACACGGCGTCCTGGGGGCTATGCCCGGGATAAGGCTTATCGGCAAAGAGCATGAGTAACCTACTAGCGAAAATCTACGGTTGACGGAGACGCGGCGCACCCAAGGACATCGAGCAGAGCCTGCGACACCTGCTTATCGCGCTGCTTCTTGACCCACTGCCGGCCATCCTCAGATACCTTCAACTTGGTGCGGACCTCATCAAGAGATTTCCAGAGCCTCGCTAGCTCCTCAGCGTGCTCGGGCCGAACAACGTCTCCCGCCTCAAGCTGGGTAATCAACTCGGCAGCTTCACCGCTTAACACGCCAATGATATGAATCCCCAGCCCCATGAGCTCAAGGGTCTTGGACGGCACCGTCCGACCCGGTGGCTTCCCGTCAGTCAGGTGCACCAACACGGTGTCGGCCCAGGAATAATAGTTTTGCAGTTCACCAGCGGGGATACGGTGATGAAAGTCCACGTCCAGACCAAGCTGGGTGGCCTTGTCCCGCAACATCGTCCACGACACCCCGTCGCCCACGAAACGGAGCCTGACCTTCACGCCTATCTCCTGCGCCAGGTACGCGGCCACCAACGCGTTTTCCAACCACTGGGCGCGCTCAAACGTACCGGCACACAAAACGTTGAGCCCTTCGTGCTCTAGCGCCTGCAGCGGTTGGGTGTCCAGCTGCGTCCGCGACGGAAAAACATTCCTAATGGTGACCACGCCCCGGGTGCGCTTGCCGGTTGAGTCTTTCTCTTGCTGGCGCAACTGCAGATCAAGCTGCTCAGAGGTGGTCAGCACGGCGGAGACATTTTTGAGAGCCGAAGTCACGCCACGCCCAGTCACCGCGGTCACCGCCTGCAAGGGCCCGTGACGAAGGAGCTTTTCTCGCAGCGACCGGCAGCCCGTGGCCGCATTCCAGTCCTGGTTTTCGTGCGACAGCTCCGGCGATGCGTCGCGCAAGTCGAAGACGTAGGGAACCCGCTTCAATCGCGCGATGAGCTGGGTGACGGTAGCTATGGGCAGGGCTGGAACCGTGCCAATGACGACATCGAGACGCAGTTTTCCCACCTCCGACCAGGGGTTGAGCGATACCGCCAACATCTAGACAGCCACCACTGCCGCTCACAGTGTGGGAGTGGTGCAATCCCGGTCACCGCATGGCCAGCATCGACGAGAATTTTAGTCAGCCACATCCATTTCCGCTGTGGCACCCCATTTTCGAGATACCAATACTGCGACACGATGAGAATACCCACAGCTTGACTAGGCTCCTTCGCACTGACGACCGTTCCGGCCTCCGTCAATCATACTACTTCCCACCAACCCCGCGCACTTTTCGGCGCCCGCACGCCCTAATCAGTGAGTCGCTAGCCGTCGGATACGGCGATATAGCGGAAGGAGTTTTGCCATCACCCGCTCGGCGCTTTGTTGCCCAAGGACGAGGGTAGCAACTGTGCGAATCGCCTCTCGGTGGTCAACGAGGAGGTCGAGGACTCGGTCCTGAACGCGCAGCGGGGTGTGGTCCACCAGCGCGGCGAACCGCGCGGCATCGACCGGGTGGAACGCAGAATCAGCAGCCACACTGACCGTCTCCAGCGACACTTTCTGCACCTTCGGCTCCAGCCCCTTGATGCAAAAGCCCAGCAGCGACTGCCCCTGTTCGAGGTGCAGGCTCACCACAACGCGCGACTGCCCCTCCTCTACCGGCACGAGGTGGCAGTGCCCAATGCGCCCGCGCTTTATAGATTTGAGGCCCACCACGGCCTGGTGCCGGGAAATTTTTCGCCCCTTCGCGTCCACCACGAGCAGGTCCACGACGAAGTTCTCCGGCTCTATGGGTTCCTCACTGTTCAGCAACAACACGATCGTGGCGTCTACTACCCCTTGTGTTCCTTGCCCTGCCAACGCGAAGGCGACCCCGTCGCCCACTGTCTTACCAACAGCGAAATTCTGCGCACCCTGGTCGATCCTTTCTGCAACCGTCGGGAATGCAGAGGCCAACTCGTCATAGTCATGCAGCGGCGGGTTCTTTCCTGTCTCCTGCAGCAAACGCTCCAGGACCGAGCCATCCTGGTACCGCATGGCATTGTCCTGTCCATCATGCAGGGACCGGAGGTAGCTGACGTGACGGGCATCAAGAATTACTGGCGAATACCGATCTGTGAGATCATGCGGGCCCCCTTTGGGCGCACGGATGTTTTTCACGGTGTCAATCGAGCACAGCGCCATCAAACCCATGGAATTCATCGGCACATGCGCCAGGCGGAAGTTACTAAAGTGCGTACCGTCGAAGATTGCCTCAACCCCTAAGGGGAAGCTCACAAACATCCCCACGAACGGCTCCACAAGGTAAGGCTTCGCCGCATCAAAGAACCCCGTTGCCAGCATGTCATCATCATCGAGCCGGTAAGAACCATAGACCCCCGTGTGACCGCTGGCCCTGATGACCGCCTGTGGAGTGTCCCACGCTTGCTCACCATCCTTGCACTCATCGAGCCACAGGAAGTCATACTGCTGCCCCGCCTCCTCCAGCCTGGACTTCCAACGCTGCGGAAGGGACTCCGAATAGGAGACGATGTGGGTGACCTCATGCCCACGCGCCGCCTGTGCCAGCAGCGGAACCGTGTGCTCGAGGAAATGGTTCGTGCGAAATTCCAAGCGCTGCGGGTCATAGAGGTAGGCGCGGTAGTCCGCCTCGGAAGATAGCTTCTTCCCGTTGCTCGCTCGCCAGGAACCAGACTGTGGAACAAACAGACTAAACCGCGTCTGCCCAATGAACAATGTCTTTCCTTCCTGCTGCCACCATCCCTTTGAAGCCTATACCAGTGTAATCACCACCGCGTGCAGCACTCCCGACGCACCGCAAAAATCCACTCTTTCCAGCAGATTTGCTTCATTCTCGCCCCAGGTTATGTAGTTATATCTCGTTGCACAGAGTACCGAAGCAATTCGGACTCACCGCATAAGATAATCCTCCATAGCTCAGTTGGCAGAGCATTCGACTGTTAATCGAAAGTTCACTGGTTCGAGCTCAGTCGGAGGAGCAATCACAGTCCGACTTTCGGCGGGCTTTCGCTTTTATACTCCCGGAGTAAGGGGGGCTGATGCACTCACCTACTCCCAGCAACTCCGCGATGGCGGCAACCATGCACGCTGGCGCGTGGCCGTTACCAAAAGAATTGGCCACGTTCGCAAAGCATTAGACTACGCCACCCCGCAAGAAGTAGAAATCGAGTACCATCTCACCCATCCCGTCAATACGGGCTAGTAAAAGAAGCGGAACTAAACCCAGGACGCTTCAGAAGAACGGACGGATGCTGTTCTCTGCGGACCGTGTGATAATGCTGAACGGCAACGATGTTTCCAAACGCTTTAACTCCTCCGACAAGCGAAGTGCACGGTGCAGTTCTGCCCGATTCAATGACTTTGAACCAATATCTAATGCAGAGATTGCTTCGCTATATTCCCCCAATCTCAACCAAGGATCGCATTTTATCGTTGTGCGACCCACCCTTACAGGGAAGAGCCTTTACGCTCAAAGAACTAGCCGGAATACCGCTTGTCCGAATTCTTTCCCCCAATTTGTTCCTGAAAGATACCCTGTCATCAAGGTACAACGGGGTAGCCGCGGTTCCGATTAATCCGATTTGCTTAATGATAGCTTTCAATTCTTATCCTGGGCAGCGAGCATGATTGCTTCTAGAATTGCTTTGGGCGCAGCAATTTGCCTTTGCGCAGTAACCCAAGCAGCAGCCCTATCTCCTATACAGAGCCGATCTGGCTCCTCAATAAGCTTTGTCCAAAGTTCTGACAACGCAAACGGGTCACCTGGAGGTACCACGTCACCAGCCCCATGTTCTTGAATTAACTTGGCGCTTTCGCCTCGAGCCACCGCTGAAATATGCAATTTGATGCCCATAAGTTCATACGTTTTGGACGGAACAACCATTTGCAATGATGGCCAATCTGCGAGGTGAACTAGTCCGGTATCAGCCCAGTCATAGTGCTCTTGTAACTTGTCCACCGGCAGCCGACCAAAAAACTCAGCATTTACCCCATAGTCACGAGCGAGTTTAAGAAGTTTAGGCTTTCCAACTCCGCTACCTACGAACCTCAGGCGCACTCGATATCCGCTTGCTTCGCAAAGAGCCGCAGCAACAATCGTGTTCTCAAGATCTTGAGCGCGCCCAACAGTCCCAGCATACAACACGTTAAGAGATCTCTTATTCGAGCTGGCACAATGTCCAGAGGCGTATACGGCCTCTGGCGGAAAAACGTTTCTGACAGTAATGGTTTTCGGGTTTTGACAGCCCTTGGATCGTAATTCCTTCCGCTGCTCGAGATCTTCTCCAAGCATCTGGGATGTAACCGTAATCACATTTGCGTTCTTAAGTACCCTGTTAAGCATACTTCGCGTTAACGCACTCAAAATCTGAATCGGCCCCAGGCTAAGCAGGGATTCTTTTACAGACCTATCTCCCACGCTGTGGTTCCACCGACTTCGTTCTGCTAGCAAATCTGGCCAAGCATCTCTCAAATCGATAATGTACGGAGCCTTAAACCGACGGCTCGCAACGTACGTGACCAAAGCCGTCGGTATAGCCGGAACGGTACCAACAATTAAATCTGGAGAATATTCCTTTAGACTCGATGGCCGCTTCATTATCACCCACAGAGCACCCACGGCAACAACGGCCTGATTGAATATCTTCCCGGTTACGGAGCTCGACGAAGGAATAAAACCAGATCGAATGACTTTTTCCCCAGAACCCCCGTCTGTAGTCTCCATCGCTGATCGAAAAGCGCGCTTCTTGTACCAATCCCGTAGAGACACATTTCTTTCGTAGTGAGGCTTTGGGGCTACCACAAAAACCTCATGCCCCGCCTCGTTGAGCACTTTCGAAAGCCATGACCAACGCCTTTGGGGGACTCCGTTCTCCGGAGCCCAGTACTGGGAAATAATGAGAATCCTCAAGGCCAACTCCCAGCTCATCTACTAAAAAACTAAGACAGCATCTACATCAGCAAATCTCACTGCTGAAGTGTGACATTCTTTCACAGTACCTTACTTATTTAGTGGAGAAAACTCCGCGATTTTAGTACCGACACCGAGCAATTCCGCGACAGCAGCCACCGACCGCTGAGCGGCACAACCATCGCCATACGGATTTACCGCATTCGCCATCGCGTCATAGGCAGCAGACTGATCAAGCAGGTTCTTAGCTTCTGCCACAATTCGCTTGCGGTCAGTTCCCACGAGCTTGACGGTACCTGCGACCACTGCCTCAGGGCGTTCCGTATTCTCGCGCATGACCAAGACTGGTTTTCCTAACGAAGGCGCTTCCTCCTGGACACCGCCGGAGTCGGTCAGCACCAGGTAGGCACGGTTCAGCAGTGCAGTGAACTGATCGTATGGCAGTGGATCAGTGATGATCACGTTGGGAAGGTCTTCAATGAGTGGCAACACAGCGTTTCGCACCTTTGGGTTCAAATGCAGTGGCAGCGTGAATACATGGTCCGTGTATTCAGACGCCAGGTCTCGCACCGCGCTACCGATCTCCTTCATTGCTTCCAGATTCTCGCGCCGGTGGGTCGTCACTAAGACAACTTTTTGATCAGTATCGGCGAGTTGCTGCAGACGAGGATCGTCAAAGTTGACGTCCCAGCTCGATGCGACGAGCAAGGCATCGATGACTGTGTTACCTGTAACAACAATGTCCTTCGTCCGGAAGTTCTCACGGCGTAGGTTTTCACGAGATTCCTCGGTTGGCGCCAAGTGCAAGCTCGCAACTTGACCAATAATCTTGCGGTTCGCTTCCTCCGGGAAAGGCGAGAAAATATTGCCGGTTCGAAGGCCTGCTTCCAGGTGCACGATTTTTACACCGCGGTGGAACCCAGCCAAAGCAGCCGTCATCGCAGTAGACGTATCTCCCTGAGAAATGATGACATCCGGTTGCTCTTGTTCGATGACTGCATCGAGCCCCTGCATCGCACGGGACACAAGCTCGTTGAGCGACTGCCCTGGCTTCATCAGGCCCAAATCATGATCTGGCTCGATGTCGAAGCGCTTGTTCACTTGTTCCAGCATTTCCTTATGCTGACCAGTAGACACCACAACAGATTGGAAACGGTCATCAGCTTCCAATGCTTTCACCACAGGTGCTACCTTGATCGCCTCAGGGCGGGTCCCGTAGATCGTCATTACTTTGGGCTTTGCTTCAGACACAGCTTCCTCAATGTGGTTCGTAGTTACAAGAGCACCTTTTAATCTAGTGCAGATAACAGACGTAGGCCATTAATTCCCCGCCCACGCCACTGTCACTTTTTAAAAATGTACTATGGCACACATGATTCAATTCGTTGTCGGAGCAGCCGCCGGGTACGTGTTCGGCACGAAGGCCGGTCGCAAGCGCTATCACCAGATTGTCAACGCTACGCAGAAAGCAGTGAACTCGCCGGTGGCCAAACAAGTGGTCACGTCCACCCGCAAGGCCATCGCGAACAAGATCGATCCGGAACCCCGCATGCGCGAAATCAAAGACTTGCGCGGTAAGCGGGGGGATCACAACCAGATTCTGGAGCCCGACGAGGACTAATTAGCCAATGAGGCCACGATGCCGTCGAGGATGTCTTTCTCACTGATCACAATCGAGTCAAGACCAGTGAGTTCCTCGGCGGCTTTTAATATTTCCTCGACGACGGCGGCGCCGGCGGGGATGACGTCGGCACGCCCGGGGTGGATCACCGGGTGGTCTTTGCGCTCCTGCACGCTCAGAGCCTGGATCTCCGCGATGGTGGCCCGCAGGTCCTCGAAGGTGAGGCGTGAAAGGTGAATGCGGTCTGGGTCGTACTCGGGAAGGCGCTTGGTGAGCGCGGAGAGCGTCGTAAAGGTGCCGGCGCAGCCGACAACCGTGCGAGCCTTCGCCATGTTGACCACCGCCGCGGCGTGCTGGACCTGCTCGCGCGCGTAGTCGCGAGCCGCGCGCAACTCCTCGGAGGCTGGCGGGTCTGAACGCAAGAATCGCTCCGTGAGGCGCACACACCCCATCTGGGTGGAGATGCGCCCCTCGATGGTGTCGCCGTTGCCCACAACGAACTCGGTGGAGCCGCCGCCTAAGTCAATGACGCAGAAGGGGCCGTCGTCGGTCGGAAGGTCCATCGTGGCGCCGATGAAGGAGAGCTGGGCTTCCTCCTCCCCCGTGATTACCTCGGCCTGTGCGCCGGGCTGGATCTGGCTGAGCAGCTCGCGGGTCATGTCGAAGAAGACGTCGCGGTTGGAGGCGTCGCGAGTCGCAGAGGTGGCGACCATGCGCACACGCTGCGCACCCTCGGCGAGCATGCGTTCGGTGTAGGTAGCGAGCGCCTTGCGGGTACGCTCAATCGCCTCCGGGTTCAACGCTCCAGTCTCGTCCACGCCCTGGCCCAAACGCACGATGATGTTCTCGCGGCAGACTTCCTCAAACGTGTTCGTCTCGGGGTCGAAGCGGGTGATCAAGAGGCGGATGGAGTTCGTGCCGCAGTCGACCGCGGCGAGTGTTCGCGGCTGGCTCATGCGAGGTGCTCCCCCGCCTCAGCAAGCGTGATGCCGAGGTCTTCGAGCGTCGGCCAGTCGGCAGGGATCGCGGTGTCGCGCAGATTGCCGTGCTCGGCAGCGAGCGCCACCGCCTCCGTACCGAAACGGAAGTGCTCCGGCCCCTCCGCAAGCGCGTAGGCAATCAGCACGTGCAGGCACTTCACCCGGTCCGGCATGCCGCCGCCAGAGAAGTCCGTACCCAAGTTCTCAATCTCGTTGCGCTTCGCCAAAAAATACTCGTGAGCGCGACGATAGTCCTTCTGCAGGTCCTCGTCCTCAGCCAGGCGGGCCTCCATCCACTTCATCACCTGAGCGCCCTCCAAACGCGAAGCCTCGGCGGTGAGGCGGCGGTCCGTCAGGTAGTAGAGCGTGGGGAACGGAGTGCCGTCGTCAAGCTTGGGAGCAGTCTTTACCACCGCAGGCTGGCCGTCCGGCGTGCGGTAGGAAATTCCCAGCACACCGCGAGGCGCGCGGCCGAGCTGCTCCTGAATGATATTGAGATCCTCTTGAGTCGGTTGCATGAGCAACATTGTTTCACACGAGGTGGGCGGCGGTGGAACGGTGCAGCGGTGAGGCGGTGAGCTACACCGTGATGCTCCGGGCCCGTAAAAACTCAAGAAGTGTTTTGCACTCAACATTGAATGCGGCAGCCGCATCTGGGATCTTGATCCTCTTTATCGCATTTGGGGCTGGAGTCTCATTCGAGACAATTGTGTATCCATGGCGAGCGCCCGATGCCACGAGCCACGAGTCAGCCACATTCAGAAAATCATCTACTGCCACTTGTTTGTATGCGGGGTCTTGCTTCTCTTCAGCCCACAAAGTTACCCGTTCATATGCTTCGAGCTCAGCCTCATCTGTCTGCAGAATCTGCTTTGGCTGCACATGATCCAAATACCACTGCAGCTTCGGGTGACCCCATTTCCTCAGCTCAGCGTCCACTTCCGCATGGAAGAACACATCATCAGTGAAAAGCGTGTTCTCAAGTTCATTCCACAAGGTTGGGAACACATCATCGGGATACAAATTGGTGATTGTTCCTAGGAAGCTCGTATCAATTAGGTACACCGGCTACCCCACTTCCCGGCTAGCCCAATGGCTTCTCTTCACGAGATTCTCAAAGGACTTGTACGAGGAAGCGCCAAGAAGCCGCGCAGCATCCCTCTCAGGAATTTGTCCGGATTTTGCGGCAAACGTGATCGTCTCAAAGAATCGCTCGCCGACGCGAGACCGAACGAGGACATGGAACGAAGGACCGCCGCTGCCTTCTTGTGTAGCTTTCTTTTCATTCCTGACACGGACCAATCGCATAACTTCGTCGAACTCTTGTTGCTCGATCGAGAAGATACCTTTCAGGCGCAACAGCGTCGCTTCCCTACTGATGCCAAACGCGTTTGCCAGAGACGCGACGTTGTCGAGCAAAGAACGCTTCTTGTTGTACCGTTCCCTCACTGCAGTCTCTGGAGCGAGGAATGCTGCTGCAAATTCGTTACACCAGCGCTCTACCTTCAGGTGGTCGCTGTGGTCAGAAATACCAGCCTCCCCCAAAGCAACATGTCCCAGCTCGTGAGCGAGGCTGAAGAGCTGCGCAGTTTTGGCGTCACTTGTATTCACAAACACCAGGCAGAATTCCCCATCAATCAGGGTAAATCCGCGGAACTCATCAACACTGAGATGACGTTGCGTAGAGTTTCCGACAATGGAATTTCGGGATACTAAAATCCCTGCATCTTCCATATGATGCGTTAGTGTCGTCACTCTCTCTGGCCCAGGAATTGCAGAAGCCTCGTCAAACCCCAGCGCGATGCGAGCCTGGCGAGCAGCCAGGATGGGACTGGTGGAATCTTGGGCAGAGCGCAGAATTTCAGGACCAGGAATTCCAACTTCCTCCGCGTAATCCGCGTACCACCCCAAGCGCCCCTCGGCGGAGTGAATAACTTCCTGCAGATCAGGACTCAGCCCATCGAGACGCTCATTTCTGACAGTACGAAAATCAGGTACATCAGCCTCTTCGCCAGAAGGCGCCTGAAGAAGGAGCCGTCCAAATGGGATTCGTGCCTTCTTCGCTAGTTCCTTCGCTTGGTTGAGCGTCGGACGCTCCTCCCCTGAGCGCCAATCGTTTACCTTGGGAAACGTGGCACGGAGCTTTTCGTCACTGAGTCCTGTACGTCGCAGCGCCCAGTCCAGTACAGACGGCTCGATATCAATACGCAGAACCCCCATCGCTTCCCTCCTTTCAATCTTGGTAATGAAAACGGCGCAACAGAATTGAGAATACTTTAACTTGCCTGGTTAAACGTTAAAACCCAAGGACCCAGCCGAAGAACTCAGTGAGCTTCGAGCGCTTCTTTCTCTTCGGGAGCGTGAGGTAATCAACCAGCCACTGCTGGTCGATGGGCTGCTGTTTGGGGCGGGTGTTCTTAGGCGGGAGTTGATCCGGTGCGTTGGAATTCATCGGTCGTGCTCCTCTCATTGTCGCAGGCCGTTGTGTTTGTTTCAGACTACATGGTTCTGGTACTCGGTTGTGCTCGTTGGGATCCGGCGTGAGCGTTAAAAGCGTGCGCTAGATGTCGTGCGATGCAGGTCGCGCTGTTTGGGCCGGGCTTGGCGGTTTTCGGCGACCAGCGTCGCACTCCTTAAATCCCACGCTATTAATCGGTCGACGGGAGCGCCGCGAGGGCCGGCGCAGGGCTGTCAACCCGGTGGTTTTCCAAATGGGAGTATAAGGATTGGAATAATCCAGGTGGGGGCGCGCAAAAAGTGGATTGCAGTAATCCTGTTGCTACCTTTTAGGCTCGGGCTACTGCGCTTCAGGCGCGTCAGGCGCCCCAGGTGCTTCCGCGGGCGCTTCGGGCACAAGCGATTCTGCGGGAGCAGGCGATTCTTCAGGAGCGTCGGCGGGAACGTCCTCCGGGACCTCGCGTAGCGAGTCCCAGAGGAAGACGGCCCAGCCGCGGTCGTCGGGGGTTTCGTCGGAGGTGATGGTGGTGCCGTGAGTCATGCGGGGGTCGATGACTCGCCAGGCGGACTCGCCGGGCTCCATCACGCCGAGGCGGCGGCGGGCGACCTGGTTGAGATACTCGGGGTCCTCGTACTTCGCGATTTCGCGCTCAAGGTCAGCCTGGCGGCGCTCCAAGTACTCGATGTTTGCCTGGGCGCGCGCGATCTCGTTGCGGCCCTCGTAGAAATTACGAAGTGGGGCTGCTACTGCCACGAGTACGGCGATGAGGACGATGATGAGCAGGGCGAGCGTCGCTAAATTGGGGGCGGCGAAGCGCGACTCCCTGTTGGCCTTCTGCTCGGCGAGCTGCTGCTTGCGCTGCTCGCGGGACGCCACGGGCACAGTGCGAGCCAGCCGCTTCCTGCGGCGCTTCGCTGTGTGCTTGTCTCGGGGCGTGCCAGTGCTCATAGTGCTCATTAGTGTACAGCAGGGAAAAACGCGACACCCCCTGCCACGCGCGAGCGCGCGATCGGCAGGGGGTGCGTACGAATCAAGCGATTACTTGAAGCGTGGGAATGCGGAACGACCAGCGTAAACAGCGGCGTCGCCGAGCTCCTGCTCGATGCGCAGCAGCTGGTTGTACTTCGCAACGCGCTCGGAACGAGCCGGTGCACCAGTCTTGATCTGGCCGCAGCCCAGAGCCACTGCGAGATCCGCAATGGTGGTGTCCTCGGTCTCGCCGGAGCGGTGGGACATCATGGTGCGGTAGCCAGCGCGGTGAGCCATGTCCACAGCGTCGAAGGTCTCGGTCAGGGTACCGATCTGGTTGACCTTCACCAGCAGGGCGTTCGCAGCGTGCTCCTTGATGCCGCGTGCGAGGCGCTCAGGGTTGGTGACGAAGAAGTCGTCACCAACAATCTGGACCTTGTCGCCGATGGTCTTGGTCAGGTTTGCGTAGCCCTCCCAGTCATCTTCCTGCAGTGGGTCCTCGATGGAGACGATTGGGTACTCAGCGATGAGCTCCTCATAGACCTTGGCCATCTCCTCAGCGGAGTGCTCGCCGCCCTCGAACTTGTACACGCCGTCCTCGAAGAACTCGGAGGAAGCAACGTCCAGAGCCAGTGCGACGTCCTCGCCAGGCTTGAAGCCAGCCTTCTCGATGGCCTCAACGATCAGGTCAAGCGCTGCGCGGGTGGAGTCGACGGAAGGAGCGAAGCCGCCCTCGTCGCCAAGGCCGGTGGACAGGCCCTTTGCGTTGATGACGGACTTCAGGGAGTGGTAGACCTCTGCACCCATGCGCAGAGCCTCAGCGAAGGACTCAGCGCTCAGCGGAGCAATCATGAACTCCTGGACGTCAACGCCGGAGTCAGCGTGCTCGCCACCGTTGACGATGTTCATCATCGGAACAGGCAGGATGTGAGCATTTGGGCCGCCGATGTAGCGGTACAGCGGCAGACCAGCGGACTCAGCAGCAGCCTTCGCCGCAGCGATGGACACGCCCAGGATCGCGTTCGCGCCGAGGCGGGACTTGTTGTCCGTGCCGTCGAGCTCGATCATTGCCTTGTCGAGCAGACGCTGATCGTCAGCCTCGATGCCAGCCAGTGCGTCAGCGATCTCCTCGTTGACGTTCTTGACAGCCTTCTGGACACCCTTGCCGCCGTAGCGATCGCCACCGTCACGCAGCTCGTGCGCCTCGTGTGCGCCAGTGGACGCACCGGAAGGAACACCCGCAATGCCGTGCGCACCATCGTCGAGGAAAACCTCAGCCTCAACGGTTGGGTTACCGCGAGAGTCCAGAATTTCACGAGCAAAGACGTGCATAATATCAGCCACTACAGTTCATCTCCTTGAGATTGGCCAAACCAAATTTCCGTTACCGATTGTTCCAGATCGCAACAAAAAATGCTTGTTGGTGTTCGTCACACTCGCGCTTTCCCTGCGTTTCCGTGCAGCGATAGGCTCACAACCACGCCATTTAAGGTCACACCATTCGGAATGTGATCTTCGTCAAACCTTTTGCCCATGCCCGGTTTCGCCCACTTTTGTGGCTTTCTCGGCATGGCTGGGGCACGCCTACCGGGTGGCGCGCTGGGTGAGCGCGTAGTTCGCAGCGGCATCGCGGACGTTGTGGAGGTACTCGCGCGAGTGGTTATACGTCAGCACCGCGTCGGCCCACCCCTCCGCAGTGGACAGGTCACGCCCGTTCGCACAGAGGAGGTTCGCTGCGCTCAGGGCGGCGTCGTCAATTTGCTGGGGGTTTGCCACCCCATCGCCGTCGGCGTCGCGGCCGTAGATCGCCCACGAGCCGGGGATGAACTGCATCGGCCCCACCGCGCGGTCGTACTCGGCATCGCTGTCGAGGGTGCCGCCGTCCGTGTCCGTAATGAGTGCGAAGTTGCCCGTGCCGTCGAGTGCCGGGCCGATGATCGGCGGCTGCGCCACACCGTTTTCATCGAGGCGACCAGCGTCAAACTTCTTGCCCGTATAGGTGCCGTGGCGGGTCTCCACCCACCCGATCCCAGCGAGCGTGTTCCACTGCAGATTACAGGCAGGCCAGGCCTCCGCCGCGATCAAGGCGGCGTTGCCGTAAGCACGCACCGCCTGCGGGTCGACCCCGATCTCCTCCGCGATAGGGGCAGCCCACGCGTGGAGTTCGTTGGCGGTTCGGCCGGGCGCGTGGACGTCGATAGCAGGTGGTGGCGTGGCCGCAGCCGGGGGTACGTCTTCCGGGACGGGTTGGCGCTGCACAAACTGCTCCGGGCCGCCGAGCGCGCTGAGCAGGAAGGCCACCAACGCAACAACCATCACCACCGCGCCGACAACGACAAGCAGCGCCACACACCCACACCCGCGCGCACGCCTGCCGGGACGGCCAGAAAACGTCATGGCAGAAGATCCTACACTACCCCCGTAATCCCCAATTTTCACTTGCGTCACACCAGTAACAGGTATGGTGTATCCCGTTCTGTTTTTCAAGCACCTATTTACAACCTGAAAGTGAGCACCCTATGCGCATTTCCACCCGTATCGCAGCCATCGGCGTCGCAGCCCTGACCGGCCTGGCAGGCCTCACAGCACCAGCAGCACAGGCACAGGACGCCACCTCGCTCCTGCAGCTGGTCAACGGCAACGTCAAAACTATGAACTGCAGCACCCTGCGCGTCACCCTCAACGGCACCGGCGTCGCCGGCAAGGACACCACCCGCCAGCAGTTGGTCAACAACCTCAACGGCAAGATCGGCGACTCCATCGCCCTTCGCGTCATGTCCGGCGGCACCGTCCAGGCGGTTGCGGACCGTGCGCTGGAGTGCGGCATCGTGAAGCCGGACCCAGTACAGGACTGGGCGAAGCTCCTTGGCAGCTCCCAGACCAACATCCCACCGCAGCTGCAGCAGCTGTCCTCCAACCTGGACCTGGGCCAGCTCCTGGCACGCTAGGTATTAGGCGCTCGCCCCGTGGCTTGCGCACCACATTCCCGTTTTTCTTCGCCGACTTTTGCGTTTCCCCAGGTCACGTAAAGCACGGGAGGGAATGTGGTGTCAGTCCAAGCAGCACGCGCACCACATTCCACGATTCCGATCGGCGAGCGCGGCAAAAGCCCAGGTCGGACAAAACCTGTGAGGGAATGTGGTGCGCACCCCCGCTAGCACACAATCCCCAAAGAAGCCCCTACTCCACCACCAACTTGATCACGTCGGTGGGGCCTTCGTCGCCCGCGAACTCAACGGGCTCGACGGTGGGGGTAATCGGGGCGTCCACATCGAGCTCATCGCCGGTGGTGGCGCCGGGGCAGGCGTCGATAATTGAGGGGTCGAACCACTCGATGGCGGGTTTGCGATCATCGCTGAAAATGACGCCGATGCCGCTCCAGGTCTCCCAGCGTTGTGAGTCGTCGTTGATGCTGTAGACATCGTCGGGGTTGAACCCCAGGGCCTCAGCCTGCGCCTTGTCCGTGTACGGGCAGAAGAAATAGGCGCGCTTGGCGTGCTCGCCGGCAACCTGCGACACCGTAAACGGCGTGCCCTCCTGAGCGGCAGCTGCGAAGCCCAGGTCCGTCGACTTCTCTGTCGAACACCCGGCTAACGCCACACAGCCGAGGGCAAGTCCGGCAAGAACCGTTGTACGCGCCTTCATGATGGTCTCCTATCCTTGGCGGGCGTGCTCACGTAGTGCGAATTCTACCGCGTCGAGTGGCAGCTCGGGGGCGTGCTCGTCGCGCCCGGCCTTGATGGCTGCCAGGTAGGTGCCGTATTCGTCGGCGGACCAGTCGCTGGTTACGTCCAGGCCGGCGCCCTTCGCGCGGTTGGAGCAGATGATGAGTGGCTTCTCGTCGGCGGCCTCCTGCGGGCCGGCCAGGAAATAGATCAGGCCGGAGCCGAACTTCGCAGGCAGGCCCGTGGCAACGACGGCCTCGTACTGCTGGACCGGCGTGAGCTCACCGGAGCCGACCTTACGCAGCGCCTGCAGCAGCGCGTTCGCCTTGCCCTTGTTGCGCAGGAACTGCTGTAGCTTCAGCTGCGCCTGCGCGTTCTTGCCGCCCTGGAACGCGAAGGACGCGCCCAAAAAGTCGATGATCTGGTCGCGGGCGAACTCGGAGTCCACCACGTCCTGCGCGAAGGCGAAGACTTCGCGGCGGGTCAGGGTCGCGGTGGCGTCGTCACGGAAGGGTGGGACGCGGCGCAGGTTGTGCGGCCAGCCGGTCTTCCAGCGGATCGGGGAAAAGCTGACGGTTTCTTGCGCGACGGCTTCCGCGGTTGGGGAAACGGCCTTGATGGCTTCTGCAATCTGGTTTGTCATGCGGACTATTGTTACACACTATGACCATCCTCGTGCTTGACCCTCGTTGGCCCGACATGCTGCCCGTTTCAGTAGCGCAGCGCATCCGGGGACCAGTGGAGTTCACCATGGAAGTACCCGTCTCCGTGCGGTGGGACCTTGCCGACGCTCCCGACGGCCCCTGCCCCTGGCTCCTCACCACAAACGAGGATGACGAGGTGGTGCGGGAGCGCGTCGCGAAGGGCGAGCACGTCGAGCGGGTGCCCTCGCTCGAGGACCCCGTCCACCAGGCAGTATCCGTCATGCACGCGGCGCGCACGCGCGGGCAGTGGGAGCGCTCCATGACGCACGAAACGCTGCTGCCCTACCTCCACGAGGAAACCGAGGAGCTCGCCGCCGCCATCACCGACAACGAGGGCGACGAAGCCTTGCGCAAAGAACTTTCCGACGTCCTGTTGCAAGTCCTTTTCCACGCCGAAATCGCGGCAGAGCGCGGCGCGTTCGGGTTCGCGGAGGTGGCGCAGGGGTTCGTCGACAAGATGAAGGCGCGCTCCCCCTACCTTTTCGACGGCAGCACCGGCACCATCGACGCCGAAACCCAAGACCGGCTGTGGCAGGAGGCCAAAGCCAAGGGTAACTAGCCTTGCGGCCCGTAGGCCCCGCCGCGCAGCGCGCGGTCGTTGAGCTCGCGGCGCGCCTGCTCCAGCGCCACCAAGTCGGAGAACAGCGCGTTGTAGGCGGCCTCGTCGTCGGAGGGGCGCATGCGCTGCAACTGCGCCTTCAGCAGCGCAATCTGATCCCCCACGCGGGTCTCCTGTAGGCGTGAGAGCACCGAGTCCACGTAACGGTCAATGTCGTCCGGGTGCATCGGCTCAACCGCCAACTCTGAAACGAAATTGCGGCCCACCAGGTCCAGCATCTCCTGCGCCACCTTCGCCAAAAACTGCGGGCCCACGTGCGCGCCCGTCACCCCGCCAGCCTTCTCAATCGCGTCACGCACCTGGCGATACGCCGGGTTCGTAAACGCCTCCGGCGAAATGCCCTCAAAGTAGCTGCCGGCCTTCTCCGGGTACTGCAACGCAATCTTGAGCGCCTCGCGCTGAGGCCACAACAGCGGATCCTGCGGGTTCGGCGGCACCAACGCGGGCGGCTGGCCCGGCGCGGCCTGCTGCTGGTTGCGCTGCGGCTTCTGCCAAGTGCGCTGCTGCTGCTTCGGCCGACGCGCCTCCTCGCGGACCTGCTGGAGCACCTCGTCCGGGTTCGGCCAGCCCACCCAACCGGCGAGTCTGCGCGCGTACTCCGTCTGCAGCACCTTGTCGCTGATACCGGCGACGACGGGAACGGTGCGTCGCAACGCCTGCAGACGCCCCTCCGCCGTATCTAGCGAATAGTCCTTCAGCAGGGACTCAATCACGAACTCAAAAATCGGGATTCTCGACGCCACCAAGTCCCGCAACGCGGAATCCCCACGGTCAAGGCGCAGGTCACAAGGGTCCAGTCCGTCGGGGGCGACCGCCACAAACGACTGCCCCGAAAACTGCTGATCCCCCTGGAACGCGCGCATCGCCGCCTTCTGCCCAGCCTCGTCGCCGTCGAAGGTGTAGATCAGCTCGCCGCGGAAGTAATTGTCATCCAACATGAGGCGGCGGATCACCGCCATGTGGTCCTTACCGAACGCCGTACCACACGACGCCACCGCCGTCTTCACCCCCGCAGCGTGCATCGCCATCACGTCCGTGTAGCCCTCCACCACCACCGTCTGGTGATCCGTAGCAATGTGCTTCTTGGCCAAATCCAGCCCAAAGAGCACCTTCGACTTGTGGTACAACATCGTGTCCGCGGTGTTCATGTACTTACCCATCGGGTCATCATCAAACAGCTTGCGCGCCCCGAACCCGATCACGTTGCCAGCCACGTCCTTAATCGGCCAAATCAGGCGGCGCCGAAACTTATCAATCGGCCCACGACGCCCCATACTCGAAATCCCGGCATCCTGGAGCTCCTGGGCGTCGAAACCCTTGCGAAGCAAGTGCTTCGTCAACGTATCCCAGCCATCCGGTGCGTACCCACACTCGAAGTGATAAATCAGCTCCTTCGAAAACCCCCGCTCCAGCAAGAAATTCCTACCGACCTCCGCCTCCGGAGTCTCTAACTGCTCACGGTAAAACTCGTGCGCCGCCTTATTCGCCGCCAACAGGCGCGCACGAGTCCCCGGCTTCACATCACGCCCACCAGTCGTCCCGCCCTGGTAATTGATGTGGTAGCCGATCTCCTGAGCAACCGCCTCCACCGCCTCCGGGAAGGACATCTGCTCCATCTCCATCAGGAACGAAAAGACGTCCCCGCCCTTGCCCGTGGAAAAGCAGTGGTAGTACCCGCGCGCCGGCCGGACGTGGAAAGACGGCGTCTTCTCATCCTTAAACGGGCTCAAGCCCTTCAGCGAGTCATACCCAGCCGGTTTGAGCTGCACGTACTCGCCAACGATGTCCTCGATCGCCGCCCGCTCACGAATAGCCTCAATGTCACTATCCGGAATTCTGCCCCTAGCCATACGCACATCGTAGCGCCTGTGCCACAATGACTCAGCGTGAGCCGAAAAACGAAGAACACCGCCGTCGGTGCCGTCGTTGTCGCCGCGGCGCTCCTGATCAACACGTTCCTGCCCAACAAGGACGAGGGCGCCGCGTCGGGAGACCCCACCTCCTGCCCGAACCTCCCTGCAGAGGCCTGGGACACCATCAACCTCATCGAATCCGGCGGACCCTACCCACACCCAGAGGACGACTCGCGCTTCGGTAACTACGAGCGCACCCTCCCCGAAGAGCCACTCGGCTACTACCGCGAATACACCGTGGACACGCCGGGCGTCCACCACCGCGGGCTGCGACGGATCGTAACCGGCGGCGGAGCCGACGGCGTCGTCGACGAGTGGTACTACACCGACAACCACTACGACACCTTCTGCGAGGTGCAGCCGAGGTAACCAACTGGGGGAAGGTGGCGTCTCGAGCATACTCGGGAAATTGTGAACAAAATTGCTACACTTCCAACGCATGGGGGAATTCGCAGCGCTCAGCGCACACATTCACAGCCTTCGGGGACGCACAGTACAAGCTCAGCGGCTCAAACGAGCCGTCGCGAGCGGGACTATGGTGCGGATTGGGAGGTATGGGGCCGTCGAAAAGCGGTGGTGGGGCACGCTAGACCCCGACACCCGCCGCATCGCACGAGCTCTCATCCACGGCCGCGAAAACCGCAAAGCCGCCATCGTTGGGCGCACCGCCGCGCGCCTCCACCGCCTCCCCGTGCCACACCTCGGCCGACAGCCCGAACTCACCGAAGTCGCGCTGCCCAACGGCACCTCCATCACCCGCAGCAAATGGCGCCCCGGCCTCCACTATCGACGCCAAATCCTCCACACCACCGACACCATCGCCGGAATCCGCGTCGCACCCCTGCCCGAAACCATCGCGGGCATCTTCAAATGGGAGCCACGCGCGCAGCTCTACCCCGTCCTCAACCACCTCAAACACATCGGCGGCCACGAGGACACCATCACCGCAGCCATCTGGGCCCTGCCCCGCCAACGCGACCGCAACACCCTCCAACTCTGCTGGGAGCGCGCCTCCCACCACCCAATCGCGCCCGAGCTCAGCTACCTCGCCACCGCCCTCCTCTCCCACCACGCACTCCCCGCGCACTACTGGCACACCCAACCGCACCGCGTCATGTACGGCACCCACTTCGCCCTCGCACTCACCGACGCCCCACTTTTCGACGACCACTGCGCCCCCACCGAAACCAGCTGGGTCCGCACATTGCACGTCCCCGTGGAAGCACTCCACCGCGACCTCCGCGGCACGATCAACCTCATCGCCGACACCGTGCGCGCCACCTACCGAGGCCGCCCGCATTGCGACATCTGCCGGGGCCCGCGAGAACCACTGCAATATGCTGACAGCTCCCCACGCGACGCAAGCATTGAAGCCTACATCGCACGGATTAGCAGATTCCCCGACGATGAGCGGCCCGAAGGCCTTCTTCCCACGTGGTGATTTTGGGGGTGGCATGTGTGCTCTCGAGCGGAGTCGGGAATTTGTGAACAAAATTGCGTGTGGTTGGAGTCACAAAATGCGCAATTCTATTCACGATTTTCCGAACAATCTCGCGAGGCATATCCCCACCCCACGCGAGCCGTCGCCGACGAGAACCTCCAGGAGAGTTCAGAAAACGCCGGAAATGAGCTGTGAGGTGTGGCATACTTTCCGCAGTTGTGACTCAAGACACTGACAGAAAGGCGACCGCATGAACTCGCTCTTCCTCGTACTCATCGGGCTGGCGATGCTGCTCACTGGGTACCTGCTCTATTCAAAGTTCCTGGGCCAGCGGGTCTATAAGCTCTCTGAGAGCTATGAGACCCCGGCGCACACTATGGAAGACGGTGTGGACTACGTGCCCACCAACAAGTACGTGCTGTGGGGCCACCACTTCACTTCCGTGGCGGGCGCCGCGCCGATTATCGGCCCGGCAGTCGCTGTGATTTGGGGTTGGCTGCCCGCATTCCTGTGGGTGACCTTGGGAACGGTGTTCTTTGCGGGGATGCACGACTTGGGGGCGTTGTGGGCGTCGCAAAGGCATAAGGGGCAGTCGATTGGCACGTTGTCGGGGCGCTACATCGGCGCGCGTGGGCGCAATCTCTTCCTCGTGGTGATTTTCTTGCTGCTGCTGATGGTCAATACTGCGTTCGCGGTGGTGATTTCGAACCTGCTGATTGCGACGCCGTCGGCGGTGATTCCGACGTGGGGCGCGATCCTGGTCGCGGTGCTGATTGGGCAGGCGATTTACCGACTGAAGTGGAATCTGCCGCTGGTGTCGGTGGTTGGTGTTGTGGCGCTGTACGCGCTGATGGTGATTGGTGACCGCGTGCCACTCGCGCTGCCGGAGACGGTGATGGGTATTCCGGACCGCGGTATCTGGATCATTTTGCTGTTCGTGTACGCGTTCATTGCGTCGATGCTGCCGGTGTGGGTGCTGTTGCAGCCGCGTGATTACATCAATGGTCTGCAGCTGTTTGTTGGTCTGATTATTCTGTACGCTTCGTTCTTTATTGTGCGTCCGGAGATTGTGGCGCCGTCGATTAATGAGGCTGTGCCGGAGGGCACGCCGAGTATCTTCCCGCTGCTCTTCGTGACGATTGCGTGTGGTGCGGTGTCTGGCTTCCACGGCATTGTTGCTTCGGGTACGTCGGCGAAGCAGTTGGATAAGGAGACGGACGCGCGCTTCGTCGGGTACTTCGGTGCGGTTGGTGAGGGCCTGCTGGCGCTCGGCACGATTGTGGCGACGACGGGCGGCTACAAGACGATCGCGGATTGGGAGAACGTGTACAACGAGTGGAACGCCGGCGGAGTCAACGCCTTCGTCGAAGGCGGCGGTGCGTTGATGAACCAGGGCCTGGGCATACCGACGTCCCTGTCGGCCACCATCCTGGCCACCATGGCTGTCCTCTTCGCTGCGACCACGATGGACTCTGGTGTGCGCCTGCAGCGCATGGTCGTCGGCGAGATCGGCCAGATTATGGGCGTGAAGCTCTCCGGCCTGGCAGCCACGATCATCGCTGTGGGTGCCGCGCTGGGCTTGACGTTCTCCACCGGCCTCGACGGGTCCGGCGGCATGATCATCTGGCCGCTGTTCGGCACCACGAACCAGCTGATGGCCGGGCTGACCCTGGCAGTCCTGGTGGTCATCCTGACCAGGCTGCGTCGCCCGACGCTGCCACTGCTGATCCCGCTGGCGTTCGTGACGCTCATGTCACTGTGGGCGGCGGTGCTGCAGCTGCGCACCCTCTTCGAGGCAGGCAACTGGCTGCTGCTCGCTATCGACGTCGTCATTATTATCTGCGCGATCTGGGTCATCGTTGAGGCGATCACCGCGATCAGCAAGGCGCGCCGCGAGCCAGCCGTCGACTGGGAGGACACGCCGGTCCATGAGCCTGCGCAGTAAGCTGGCCGCGCTCGGCGCGGGCCTCAGCGAGTTCTACCAGGCGCCCTACCGCCGCGAATTCGCCCGCGCCGCACGCGAGGAGGACGACCTGTTCACCCTGCTGGTTGCCTCCGAAATGCTCGGCATCCCGAACCCCGCCAGCTACTACACACTCGAACTCCTCCCCCTGCTTTACGACGACTTCCACGCCTGGCACACCCGCATGGGCATGGAACACTCACCACTCGACGGAATCTCATGTTGCTAGACGCCCCAGTCATGTTCTTCGGCGGGAAAGGTGGCGTCGGCAAGACGACCATCTCCGCCGCCACAGCCGTGCGCCTCGCCGCGCGCGGCCGCCGCGTCCTCTTAGTTTCGACGGACCCCGCACACAACCTCGGGCACATTTGGAACACCTCGCTTCACGACGCCCCCACCGCCCTCGAACCGAACCTCCACGCCATCGAGCTCGACCCAGCAACCATCACCGACCAGCACCTGCGTGCCGTCGGCGAATCGATGCGCGCCATGATGCCCGAACGCCTCCACCGCGAAGTGGACCGCCACCTGGAGATGTCACGGCACTCCCCCGGCATGCACGAGGCCGCCCTCCTCGAGCGCATCGCGGACCTTGTCGCAGAGCGCGGCGACTACGACCACATCATCTTCGACACCGCCCCCTCCGGCCACACCTCCCGCCTCATGGCACTCCCCGAGGTCATGGCCGCCTACACCGACGGCCTCTTGGCCCGGCGCGATAAGTCCGATAAGTTCAGCGAGCTCGTCCGCGGGATGGGCGGCACTTCCGGGGACAGCGGCTCCCCCGTCGACCGCCGCAATCAGCAGATCCGCTCCACGCTACTGAAGCGCCGCCGCAAGTTCGAGCGCCTGCGCGCCGTCCTCACCGATCCCGCCCAGTGCGTCTTCCACATCGTGCTGACCGCGGAGCGCCTGCCGGTCATGGAGTCGATGGAGTTCTACGAGGAGCTCACGTCCCACGGCGTGCACGTCGGCGGGGCCGTGGTGAACCGCCGCGCGCCAGATGAGGCCGGCTCATTTTTGGCGGGACGGCGCGAGGTGGAAACGCGAGCGCTGGAGTTGCTTGACCTTCCGGTGCCGATCCTTGAGCTTCCGTGGCTTCCGGGCGAAATTGGCACGCGGGGTGCGCTCGAGCAGATCGCTGGATTCCTCTCCTCGTGATGGTGGGAGTACTGCTCTCAAGTTGAGTCGGGATTTTGTGAACAGATTTGCTTGTGTGCAGAGTCACAAAAACTGCAATTTTGTTCACGATTTCCCGAATAATCTCGCGAGGCATACCTCTAGTAGAAGCCGTCGAATGCGGCGGCCTTCTTCGCGGTGCGCTCGAGGCGCGACTCCGTCATCGAAGCGATCTGGTCCACGATGACGCGCTCGCGCTCCAGATCTGTCTCGGCGGCCTCGAACCACTGCTGGAACATCGTGTCCAGGGTGCCCGGCGCGCCGGCGCGCAGGTACTCGTGGACGTGGAAGATGCGGTCGCGTTGCCGGTCCTGGCGAGCGAGGTGCGCGGGCTCGTCCATCACATAGAGCACGGCGACGGTCTTGAGAAGACGGACCTCTGCCTCCACGTCAGGCGGGACTACGAGGTTGCCGTGCTGTCTGCCCAGCACGTTGTTTGCTTCGTCGGTGAGCGTGGCCTGCGTGACCCCGCCGACGTAGCGCCCGACCAGCTCCGAGGTCAGCGCTTTGAGTTGGGTCCAGGACTGGAGAGTGAAGTCGAAGTCGGCGGCTGCGGCGATGGCTGGCAAGGCGCGGAGGCGGTCGGCGGCGTCGATGAGGGAGTCGGCGGTGCCGCCAAACGCGGCGGCACCTTTCTCGGCGAGGGCGGCGAGCTCGACGAAGTCCCAAAGGACCTGCAGTGACACGCGGGAGGAGACGATGCCGTCTTCGACGTCGTGGACGGAGTAGGCGATGTCGTCGGAAAAGTCCATGACTTGGGCTTCCATGGGTGGGCGCAAATCGGTGTGTCCGGCGCGTGCCCAGGCGAGGACGTCGGCGTCTTCGTCGTAGGCGGAGTATTTGCGGTTGACTGTGCCGTCGGGGTTGGTGCGGGTCCACGGGTATTTGGTGGCGGCGTCGAGGCTGGCGCGGGTGAGGTTGAGGCCGTAGGTGGTGGCGTCGATAATTATTTTTGGTTCGAGGCGCGCGAGGATGCGCAGGGTTTGTGCGTTGCCTTCGAAGCCGCAGGGGGCGGCTTCGTTGAGGGCGTTTTCGCCGTTGTGGCCGTAGGGCGGGTGGCCGATGTCGTGGGTGAGGCCGGCCATTTCGCATAGGTCGGGGTGGAGGCCGAGTCCGGTGCCGATGCCGCGTGCGATCTGGGCGACTTCCAACGAGTGGGTCAGGCGGGTGCGGGGTGTGTCTCCGTCGCGAGGGCCGACGACTTGGGTTTTGTCGGCGAGGCGCCGCAGCGCCGCGGAGTGGAGGACGCGGGCGCGGTCGCGGGCGAAGGCGTCGCGGGTGTCTGCGTGGGGCGCGGTTTGGGCCCCTTTGGGGGCTTCGGGGGCGCGGCGTTCGACGTCTGCGGCGTTGTAGGTGTACACGCCCTCGAGCGTAAACGGTTCCGGCACGTTTCTGTGTGAGCGACTACCCTCATTGGCATGACTAAGCGCAATTACCGTCTCTTGGCCGCTGCCCCGCTGTTTGTTGGGGGCGCGTTGCTGGCCGTCGCTCCGGTGGCGGAGGCTGCAGCGCCGTCCGTGTCTGTGCAGGCGCTGGCGCCTAGCTTGTTGACGTCGCCAGTTACCGACGAAGCCGGCGTCCTGACTGCTGGGGAGGTCTCCCAGGTTGAGGACGCTATCGCGCAGGTCAGCGCGCAGAAGGGACGCTCGGTGCGGGTGGTGTTCCTCGATTCTTTTGCGGGCACGCCGCCGTCGGAGTGGACGGAGGACGCCGTGCGGGCCAACGGGCCGAACACGGCGGTCATCGCGATTTCGCCGAATGAGCGCGCGTACAGCGTGACCACTGGCGAGCAGTGGTCGTCCGCGGAGGCGGACGCGATTGACCAGGCGGCGTACGCGAAGTTGACGCAGTCCGATTGGGCTGGTGCGGCGTTGGCCGCGGTTGAGGCGGCCGGCAGCTCCGGCGCGGGCTCGGGCGGCACGGGTTCGGGGGCTGACGGTGGCGAGGCAACCGGCCTGATTGCTGGCGGTGCCGGGCTCGCCGCGGTTGCTGGTGGCGGGTACTGGGCTGTGTCGCGGCGTAAGAACAAGCAGCACCGGGAGGCACAGGTGGCGTCGGCACGCGAGCTGGCACCCGGCGATGCGGATTCGTTGAACCGCCTGCCTACCGCCACCCTGGACGCGGTGGCGCAGGAGACGCTCGTCACCGCTGACGAATCCGTACAGCAGGGTCAGGAGGAGCTGCGCCTGGCTACCTCTGAGTTCGGCGCGGACCGCGTGCGCCCGTTTACCGCCGCGATGAACTCGGCGACCACTGCCCTGCAGCGCGCGTTTCGCACCCAGCAGGCGCTGCACGACGCCATCCCGGAGACCGAGCCGGAGCGCCGCGCCATGCTCATCGACATCATTACGTCCGCCCGCACGGCTGAGGCGTCGCTGCGCGCGAAGACGGAAGAGTTCAACTCGATGCGCGGTGTGCTAATGCGCGCGCCGGAGGAGATCGAGAAGGTCATGCAGCGCACCGTGGATTTGCGCTCGCGGCTGGAGCCGGCGAAGCAACAGCTAGCGGCGCTGCGGGAGCAGTATCCCGCCCAGATGCTGCACTCCATCGACGGCAACGTGGAGCTCGCCGCCGAGTCTCTCGACGAGGCCGAGGCGCAGTTGGACAAGGCCCGCGGTCTTGCCGCGCGTCCGGCCGGTGAGCAGGGCCCGCTTCTCGACGTCCTCTCCGCCGCCACCCGCGCCGTCGAGCTTTCCGACCACAACCTGTCAGCCATCGAACACGCCGACGCGAACATCCGGACAGCGAAGGAGAACCTCTCGTCGCTGATCCAGGAAATCCGCGACGAAATCGAGCAGATTACGCAGCTCAAGGGGGCACGCGAACAGGGTGCCGACATTGACGCGGCTGCCCTCGATCGCGTCACCGCGACCGCCCGCGATGCCATCGCCAACATCGGCGACCGCGACACCACCGACCCACTGAGCCTGTACGCCGACTTGAGCGACGTGGACGCCCAGCTCGACGCAGAAATCGAACGCGCCGAGGGCGCCGCCCACGACCAGTCGCGGGCGCTGACCATGTTCGACCAGCAGATGCAGGTGGCCACCACCCAGATCCAGTCCGCCGAGGACATGATTCGTTCCCGCGGCCGCATCATCAGCTCGCAGCCGCGCACGCTGCTGGCCCAGGCACAGCGCGAGTACGCGGAGGCCCAGCAGCGCCGCACCAGCAACACCCGCGAGGCCATCGAGTACGCCCGCCAGGCAACCACCACCGCGCGTCGCGCGATCCAGGCCGCCAAGGACGATCTGGATCAGTACCGCCGCGCCCAGGCCCGCGATACCGCGAACTCCATGGCGCAGGCCGTGCTGTGGGGCTCGATCCTGTCCGGCGGCGGCAACCGCGGGGGCGGCTTCGGGGGCGGAGGATTCGGTGGAGGCGGCGGCTTCTCCGGTGGCGGCGGTGGCGGGATGAACACCCGCGGCGGCACTTTCTAACCGGCTAGTAGCGCAGCCTGCGCGTGGGCGTATCCACGTACGTGAGCGCCCACGTTATAAACAGCAGGTCCCCCACGAGCGCCTCGGAGGCGCAGTCCCCCTGAACGGTCACCTCCAACTCACCGTTGAGGTGGCCGTTTGTTGTTGCGACGGTGATACCGCGGGCGTCGATAATGTCGCGGCAGCGCCCCCGGGTTCTGCGCACCGTGTACGGCCTGCCGCCGCACTCGGCGGCGTAGCGCGCCACCGTCAGGCTCGTCTTGCGTAGCAGATAGCGCTGGCCGCGCTCGTCGACCCCGCGCAGCGACGCAGGGGACGTCGACACCATCGTGATGCGGTGGCCGTCCGCGGTGATCGTGGCGCCCTCCACGGTTGCCACCGCCGCATCGGTTCCTTCGAGCGCCGCACCGCGCCACCACACCGTGGTCATTAGAGGAACATCACCAGCACGATGATTCCCGAGAACAGCAACAGCGTGCCGATCAGAGCGTTCGAAATCCCGAGCTTCTTCGCCTCCAGGACCTCGCGGCTCACCCATGCCAGGCCCGCAACGTCGGTGGCGGGCAGGGTGGTTTCGCCCTCGAACTCGAGGATCGCCTTGCGCACGCCGTTGTGGTCCTGGGTGAACTGCGCGACCTTCTCGCCGGCGGCGTCGTTGACCACCCAGTTCTTGCCCCACTCGTTGACCAGCACGTAGGAGCGCTCCCCGATGTGCACAGGGATCTCCTTCGCGCGCGCCAAGGAAGCGGTAGCTTCCACTACTTTCTCACCGTTGCACGTCGCCACCGCACCGGACTCCGGCGCGACCAGCAGGTCCCACTGCTGCCCGCCCACCGTTGCGGACTCGTGCGTGAACTCGCCGAGTATCTCCGGGCCGGCCTCAGCCAGCAGCTTCGGGGCGTCGCGCTGCGTGCGGTCCCAGCTTACGTAATGCATGGTGCGTGCCTCCTAGCAGCCGATCAGGCGGGTCGCCAGGTATGCCTCGAGCTCGTCGATCTTGACGCGCTCCTGCTCCATCGTGTCGCGCTCGCGGACGGTCACGGCGCCGTCCTCAAGCGAGTCGAAGTCGAAGGTCACGCAGAACGGCGTACCGGTCTCGTCCTGGCGGCGGTAGCGGCGGCCGATCGCACCAGAGGTGTCGTAGTCCACGTTCCAGTGCTGGCGCAGCTTCGCGGCGAGCTCCTCAGCGGGCTCGGCAAGCTCGGACTTCTTGGACAGCGGCAGCACAGCAACCTTCACCGGCGCCAGGCGTCGATCCAGCTTCAGCACCACGCGGGTATCCGTGCCACCCTTGGCGTTCGGGGCTTCTTCCTCGTGGTAGGCGTCGACAAGGAAGGCCATCATCGCACGGCCAAGGCCGGCGGCTGGCTCGATGCAGTACGGCGTCCAGCGCTCGTTTGCTGCCTGGTCGAAGTAGGACAGGTCCTCGCCGGACTTCTCGGAGTGCGTGCGCAGGTCGTAGTCCGTGCGGTTTGCAATACCCTCGAGCTCGCCCCACTTGGAGCCGGTGAAGTTGTAGGCGTACTCGATGTCGACAGTGCGCTTCGAGTAGTGCGACAGCTTCTCCTTCGGGTGCTCGTACAGACGCAGGTTATCCGGGTTAATGCCCAGGTCGATGTACCACTGCAGGCGGTTATCAATCCAGTACTGGTGCCACTCTTCATCCTCACCCGGCTTGACGAAGAACTCCATCTCCATCTGCTCAAACTCGCGGGTACGGAAAATGAAGTTGCCCGGCGTGATCTCGTTGCGGAAGGACTTACCAATGTTGGCGATGCCGAACGGCGGCTTCAGACGCGCGGACGTCATCACATTCTTAAAGTTCACGAAGATGCCCTGCGCCGTCTCCGGGCGCATGTAGTGCAGGCCCTCCTTGTCGTCGACCGGGCCGAGGTACGTCTTCATCAGGCCCGAGAACTCACGCGGCTCAGTCCAGTTGCCCGGCTGGCCCGTCTCCGGGTCCTTGATGTCAGCCAAACCGTTTACTGGCGGGTGGCCGTGCTTCTCCTCGTAGGCCTCCAGCAGGTGGTCAGCGCGGTAGCGCTTGTTGGTGTACAGCGACTCCACCAGCGGGTCCGTGAACACCTCCACGTGGCCCGAAGCCTCCCACACCTGACGCGGCAGAATAATCGACGTATCCACGCCGACAGTGTCCTTGCGGGACTGCACCATGTGCTTCCACCACTGGCGTTTAATGTTTTCCTTCAGCTCGACGCCGAGCGGACCGTAGTCCCATGCAGAACGCGTACCGCCGTAAATTTCACCGGCCGGGTACACAAGGCCACGGCGCTTGCAAAGGTTAACAACGGTATCGATCTTGCTGGCTGACATGAACACTCCTCATAGATGGGTGATGCAAAAACTACCCGCTTAGTGTAGCCAATCACCCAGACACTTAGCATCTACCCCACCACATTGGCGCCGTCCGCTACTCTGGAACGCACTATGCCAAGCTCGAATAACCCCGTCAGGAAACTCGGCCCGCGCATGACCCGCCAGCGCCAGGCCGTCGTGGACGCGCTGAAAGACATTGACAAGTTCAGCCCCGCCAAAGACATCCACGCAGCGCTGATCGACCGCGACGAGCAAGTCGGTCTCACCACCGTCTACCGCACGTTGCAGGGGCTCGCAGAAATCGGCGCCGTCGACGTCATCCAAAGCCCAGAGGGCGAAACCCTCTACCGACACTGCCTCACCGAGCACCACCACCATCACCTCGTGTGCGTCAAGTGCGGCACCAGCGAGGAGATCGAAGGCGGCCCCGTCGAGTCCTGGGCTGAGGCCACCGCCAAAGAGCACGGCTTCACACTCGTCGCCCACGAAGCAGAAATCTACGGCATCTGCAGCACCTGCCAGGCCTAATCAAACTTATCGACGGCCCCTCCGAACCTCCTGTCCCGCTTCGCATACTCGTAGACGGCGTCGAACATGTCGTCCTTGGTGAAGTCCGGGAAGAGCTTGTCCTGGTAGACCATCTCCGCGTACGCCGACTGCCACAGCAAAAAGTTCGACGTCCGCTTCTCCCCACTCGGCCGCAAAAACAGGTCCACGTCCGGCATATCCGGGCGGTACATGTACTTCGCGAACGTCTTCTCCGTAATATCCCCAGGCGCAATCTTGCCGTCCCGAGCGTCCTTGGCCAGCTGGCGGGCGCCGTCGATAATCTCGGCGCGACCACCGTAATTAATGCACATCGCAAGTGTGAGCCCCGTGTTGTCCTGCGTGAGCTCCTCGGCCGCCTCGAGCTCGCGTAGCACCGAGCGCCACAGGCGCGGGCGACGCCCCGCCCACACGATGCGCACGTTCTTCTCGTGCAGCTCCTCGCGCTGGCGGTGCAACACATCGCGCGAAAAGCCCATGATGAAGCGCACCTCCGAGGCAGCGCGGCGCCAGTTCTCCGTCGAGAACGCATACGCCGACAGCCACTCCACCGACCCCATCTCAATGCAGGCATCCACGCAGTCCAGCAGCACCGCCTCACCGCGCTTGTGGCCCTCCGTGCGCTTCATGCCGCGCTCCTGTGCCCACCTACCGTTACCGTCCATCACTAACGCGATATGACGAGGAATAAACTCCGGGGAAATCTGCGGTCTGCTCATGGGAAACATTATGCCTGCTTCATCACTCGCAAACTTGTTAACCCCGCCCCCAAATAAAACTGCAGGTGAGCAGACGTCGCCCGGTGCACCTGCTCCGCGAACTCCTCCGAACACACATGGTCATGCTCCAACAGCCACATCGAATGCAGCACCTCCGGGTCCACATCCATCGCCCCCGGCGGCCTGCACAGCGTGCACACCGCGCCGCCAGCCGCCGCGTGAAACGCCTTATGCGGCCCCGGCGTCTGGCAGTTCGCGCAGTTAAACAGGCTCATCTTCCAGCCCGCGTGCGCCGCCGCCTTCAACAAGAACGCGTCCAACACCAAGGTCGGGTGCGTCGGCGACTGCAGACGCTCGAAGCCCTCCTGCAGCAGCGCAAATAACTCCGGATCCCCCTGATCAAAGGACAGCTTCTCGGCAGCCTCCAACATCGCGCAACCCGCCGCGTACCTATCGAAGTCATCAATGATCGCGTGACCATAAAACGCGACGGTATCGGCGCTAGTGATCGTCGATAAGCCTCTGCCCGGATAAACCTGCACATCCACCTCGACGAACGGCTGCAAGCGCGACCCGAACCGCGACCGCGCCTTGCGCACCCCCTTCGCCACACCCCGCACCAAGCCATGATCGCGCGTCAACAACACAACAACGCGATCCGCCTCCCCGAAATCGTACGTGCGCACCACAAACGCACGATCACGCCACGACGGCCTCCCCGCCCCGCGACCTCTCCTAGAAGCCAAGACGCCCCAACGCCTTCGGGTCCTCCTGCCAGTTCTTCAACACCTTCAAACGCACATCCAGGTACACGTTCTGACCCACAAGCTCCATAATCTGCTTCCGCGAACGGTGCACAATCCCACTCAAACGACGCCCGCCAGGCCCCTCGATAATCCGCTTCTGACCAGGACGCTCCAAAAACATCACCGCGTAAATCATCATCCGATCCGGGCGCTCCGGATCCGGATGCATCTCATCAATCTGCACCGCCACCGAGTGCGGCAGCTCCTCACGCAAACCACTCAGCGCCTCCTCACGGATCAACTCCTCAATCCGCGCCTCGACGCCCTCATCCGTCACCTGATCAACCGGATAAAACCGCGGCCCCTCCGGAAGCTTGCTCACCAACACATCCATCAGCACGTCCAGCTGCACCCGGTCCTTCGCAGACACCGGCACCAACTCCACGTCCTTACCCAAGTACTCGTGCATCTCCAACAGACGCTCCCCCACCACGTCCTTCGGCACCTTATCCAACTTCGTCACGATGCCCACAATCGGCGTCTTCGGCTTCGCCGCCCGAATCTCCTCCAAAATGTAGCGATCCCCCGGCCCCAACTTCTCATCCGCAGGCACCGTAAACCCAATCACGTCCACATCCTGGTACGTATCCTTCACGATCTCATTCAGCCGCTGCCCCAACAACGTCCTCGGCCGGTGCACCCCCGGCGTATCCACCACAATCACCTGCGCATCCTCCCGATTCACCACCCCACGAATCGGCCGACGCGTCGTCTCCGGCTGATCCGCCATAATCGCGATCTTCTCCCCCACCAACGCATTCATCAGCGTCGACTTGCCCGTATTCGGCCTGCCCACAAAGCTCACAAAGCCCGACCGGAAGCCCTCCGGGGTCTGTGTGAAGCCCGCGTAGTCGGGGGTGCTCGCATTTGCGTTTGTTTCTGCTGGTGCGTTGGACAGGTCCGGGAACTCCGGGAAGTTTTCGCTCATGGTGCAGAAGTCTACCCTGCGCTGTTGGCAGTGCAGTGTTGTCGCTGTTTTAGCTCGGGCCGTTTTCGTTTCGTTTTAGCTCCGGTGGAGGTGTTAAAGGAGTGCGACGCTGGTCGCTGAAAATCAGCCCGGCAGGGTGAAAAAGCGCGACCTGCATCGCACGCTTCTAAGCGCACGCTTTTAACGAATAGGTGGCGAAAACCAGAGCAAAATGGGCGCGAACTGAAGGCAGTTACGACCCCAAGACAGCCACAAAACGAGCGCTTTTACAGTACTCTCCTGGAGGTTTAGCTCCGGTCGAGGTGTTAAAGGAGTGCGACGCTGGTCGCTGAAAATCGGTCTGGGAGGGTGAAAACGCGCGACCTGCATCGCACGCTTCTAAGCGCACGCTTTTAACGAATAGGTGGCGAAAACCAGAGCAAAATGGGCGCGAACTGAAGGCAGTTACGACCCCAAGACAGCCACAAAACGAGCGCTTTTACAGTACTCTCCTGGAGGTTTCGTTCCGGTCGAGGTGTTAAAGGAGTGCGACGCTGGTCGCTGAAAATCGGTCTGGGAGGGTGAAAACGCGCGACCTGCATCGCACGCTTCTGAGCGCACGCTTTTAATGAATAGGTGGCGAAAACCAGAGCGAAACGTGGAACGAAACGGACGCGAGCTACCGGCGGGCGCGGTTCAGGGCGGAGTGGACCGTCGATAAGAAGGAGGCGGGGTTGCTTTCCACATCGTGGGGAGAAAAACGGATCAGCTCATAGCCGAGATTGCGCAGGGTATCGGCGCGGCGCTTCTCCTTCAGCAGCACATCTGCCGTATCCACGTCGGGGCCAATGTACTTCATGTTCCCATCGATTTCGATGATCAGTGCGTTTTCCACGAGAAGGTCTACACGGTAGCGCGTCGAGTCTATCCATACGTTGGACAACACATTCCTGAAGCCCGCGTCTAATAGCACTGCTCTGGTATAGGACTCCGGCGCAGACTCCGGACCGAGCACCGCATACTGAACAGCCTTCCGAGCTGCCCCAATCCCATGAAACCGGGGAGTCGTGCGCATTAAATACTGCAGCTGTGGCGCGATGAGCGTGCGCGAATAGAGCAGCCAGTCCGCGGCTACGAGTGCGTGCTTGAACCCTGCCTCGCGGGCAATCTCCAAAAAGGTCCGGTACGGAGTTGTTGTGCTCAGATGCTGGCCTTGCACCACCTCATCCGGCCGAAATCGCGACCGCACGTAGCGTACATCCGGCTGCCGAGTCGGTTTCGGCGGCGGGTTGTGCGTCAACATCGAGACCTGTGGCATCGGCTGATTGACCGTCCACATCCCCAGGAGGTGCGCGGCCGCCCGGCCCGTCACCACCGCAGTCTGCGCAACCGCACCGACAGCGAAGCTCCGCGCCCAGTCACGCTGGTACTGCGGGACCTCCTCAATTATCGACGCCGGCACCGCCACCCCCGACGACAACCTCACTAACTCGCCAGAGTCCAAGCGCTCCCGCACCTCTCTACTCACATTCACGCAGCTCCGAACGTCAACGAACTCTGAGCGCAACCGTGTTTTCCAGTCCCCCGTATCCATGCGCCTCATTGTGGCAGGTATGTGGTCACCGGCGCCAGGGTTTTTCGGCTTTGCACACCATGGTGTGCATCCGGGGGCACCCGACCTGGCCGCGAGCGCTGCCTCGAAAACCACCGCGAATACCACCTCGAACACCACCTCGAAAACGTTCCGGTGGAGGTGTTAAAGGAGTGCGACGCTGGTCGCTGAAAATCGGTCCGGCAGGGTGAAAACACGCGACCAGCATCGCACGCTTCTAAGCGCACGCTTTTAACAAAATGGGCACGAAATGGGCGCAAATTGAAGGCAGTTGCGACCCTGCTTTGGCCAAAAACGAGCTGTTTACAGTACTTTCTCCTGCAGTTTTCGCTCCGGTGGAGGTATTAAAAGCGTGCGACGCTGGTCGCCGAGAATCGGCCCGGCAGGGTGAAAACACGCGACCTGCATCGCACGCTTCTAAGCGCACGCTTTGAGCAAAACGGGCGCGAAATGGGCGCAAATTGAAGGCAGTTGCGACCCTGCTTTGGCCAAAAACGAGCTGTTTACAGTACTTTCTCCTGCAGTTTTCGCTCCGGTGGAGGTATTAAAAGCGTGCGACGCTGGTCGCCGAGAATCGGCCCGGCAGGGTGAAAACACGCGACCTGCATCGCACGCTTCTAAGCGCACGCTTTGAGCAAAACGGGCGCAAAAAAGGCGCAAAAAAGGCACGAAAACGGCGCGAAAAGAGCGCGAAAACGCCGGCGGAACTGCCGGCGCAAACGGCTAGAGCGCCTCGACCTCGAACTGCAGCTGAGGGTTGGCGTAGGCGTCCTGGGACTCGACGAGCAGGAGCTCGGCGGAGTCGGCGTCGTAGGTGCGCTTGAGCAGGTCGTAGACGGAGCTGGCGGTCTTGGCCAAGGCGTCGGCGGCGTTGCCGCCGCGCAGGTAGTGGCCGGTGAAGAGGGCTGCGGTGACGTCGCCGGAGCCGTTGCGCTTGAATGGCAGGCGTGGGGTACGCACGATCCACTTGCCGTGGTCGTCGACGGCGATCATTTCGATGGTGTCGGCGGGGGCGTCGTCGCGTTCGACGGAAGTGACGAGGACGGTGGAGGGGCCCATCTCGCGGGCGGCGTCGACGGCGCGGAGGGTGGAGTCCAGGTCGGTGACGTCTTGTTCTACCAGGTAGCCGAGCTCGAACTGGTTGGGGGTGATGAGGTCGGCGACAGGGACGACGCGATCGCGCAGGAGGGGCGGGATGTTGTCGGAGACGAAGCAGCCGGATTTGGCGCTGCCCATGACTGGGTCGCAGGCGTAGATGGCGTCGGGGTTGACGGCTTTGACGCGGGCGACGGTGTCGATGATGACGTCGGCGATGTCGTCGCCGCCTTGGTAGCCGGAGAGGATGGCGTCGACACGCGGGAGGGCCCCGCGCTCCTCGATGCCGTCGATGATGGCCGCAACCTCCGTGGCTGGGATCATTGGGCCTTTCCAGGAGCCGTACCCGGTGTGGTTGGAGTAGTTGACGGTGTAGACGGGCCACACTTCGTGGCCGATGCGCTGCAGTGGGAAGACTGCGGCGGAGTTGCCTACGTGGCCGTAGGAGACGGCGGACTGGATCGACAAGATATTGCTCATGGGGATAAGCGTACAAACCTGACGGCTACTTGTCTTCAGAACCCCCGTCTGAATCTTCCATGGGTGCTTCGGCGGGTTCGGGGACCTCGATGAGCACGCTGCGGGTCTTGATGCGTCCGCGCCGGTCGCGGCCGCCTTCCGCGGTGTAGCGCAGGCCGTCGTGGACGATGGCGGAGCCCGGCAGCGGCACGCGGCCCAGCTCGTAGGACAGCAGGCCTGCCACGGTGTCGACGGAGTCGGTGACGTCCTCCTCGAAGGCGAGCTCGTAGTCGAGGTTGTCGGCGAGGAAGTCGACGAGGTCGTCGAGAGGCAGGCGTGCCTGGGCGCGCAGGGTGCGCGCGGCGACGAACTCGATTGGGGCGTCTTCGTCGTCGTCGTATTCGTCGGTGATTTCGCCGACGATTTCCTCGAGGAGGTCCTCCATCGTGAGCAGGCCGGCGACGTTGCCGAACTCGTCGATCACGATGGCGATGTGCGTGTTCACCCGCTGCATCTCTTGCAGCAGCACGTCGAGCGGCTTGGAGTCCGGGATGAACAGCGGCTCACGCATCAGGGTGGACAGCACGGTGTCCGGCGCCACTGGGGTGCCGGTGGGGCCGAACATGTCCTTCAAGTATGCGACGCCCACAATCTCATCGACATTCTCCCCGATCACGGGCACGCGGGAATGTCCGGAGCGCACCATCAGCGTGGTTGCCTGGCGGGCCGTCTTCTCCCCTTCAATCCAAATCATTTCGGGGCGCGGCACCATGATTTGGCGGGCGTGGGTGGAGGCGAGGTCGAAGATGTTTTGGATCATGCGGCCCTCGGCGGTTTCCACCACGCCTTTCTCCTGGGCGATGTCGACCATCTCGCGCAGCTCCACTTCGGTGGAGTACGGGCCGTCGCGGAAGTCCTCGCCGGGGTGGAACAGGTTGCCCACCCAGATGAGCAGGCGCGATACCGGCCCAAGCACGCGGTTGACGATGACCAGCCACGGCGCCGCCTTCAGCGAGATCGTGTAGGGGTTGCGGCGCCCCGCGGTGCGCGCAAACACACCGATGATGCTGAACTGCAACAGTGTCACCGACGCGACGGCGGCGATGATCGCCCACGCGTCGGAGGGGATCAGATCCATCGCCAGCATGGCGGCGAAGACCGCTGCAACGGCGTCAAGGACGGTGCGCAGCATGACCAGCATGTTGATCTGGTTCGCGCGGGCGTCGACAACTCGGGCGAGTGCCTTGGCACCTGAGACTTCGTCCTTGACCATGGTCTCGACGCGCGCGCGTGAAATCGGGGTCAGCGCCGATTCGACCGATCCGAACAGGCCGGAAAGCAGCAGCGCGAGCACGGCGACGAGGCCGTAGGCAACGGTGAACTCCATTTAGTCGCGGCCCTTCATCATGCGGTCGAGCTCCTCGCGGTCGGCGGCTGAGGGAAATGCATGGGCGCCGGTCGGCTTAGGCTGGTACTCGATGCCGCGTGCCGCCAGCGAGTCGTACCAGTCCGCGAGCAGCTCGTTTTGCAGCGAGAACATCTCGCGTTCCTCGTCCGGCATGACGTGGTCGTAGCCGAGCAGGTGCAGCACACCGTGGACGGTGAGCAGGGCGAGCTCGTGGCCGAGGTCGTGGCCTGCCATCTCCGCCTGCTTGCGGTCAAAGGATGGGCACAGGATGATGTCGCCGAGCATCGCCGCGCCGAACGGGGACGCGTCCGGGCGTCCGCCGCCTGGGGTGAGCTCGTCCATCGGGAAGCTCATGACGTCCGTGGGCCCTTCCAGATCCATCCACCGAACGTGGAGGTCAGCCATGGTGGCTTCGTCGACAAGCGTGATGGTTGCCTCCGTGTCCGGGTGCACATCCATGGCTTGCAGGGCGAAGGAGCAGACATCGACGAGCATTTCCTCGTTGACGTCCGCCTCCCCCGATTCGTTGAGGACTTCAATACTCACTGTCTTGCCTCTTCTTCGCGTTGTTTTCGTTCGTAGCGTGCGGCGTTGCGCGCGTCGTGCTCGTCGTAGGCCGCGACGATCCGGGAGATCAGGTGGTGGCGCACGACGTCTTCCGCGCGCAGGTCCTGGAAGGAAATGCCCTCGATGTCGCCGAGGATGCGGCGGGCGACGCGCAGGCCGGAGACCGTGCCGCGTGGCAGGTCAACCTGGGAAATATCGCCCGTGACCACCATCTTCGAGCCGAAGCCCAAGCGGGTGAGGAACATCTTCATCTGGGAGCCAGAGGTGTTCTGGGCCTCGTCGAGGATGACGAACGCGTCCGAGAGGGTACGCCCGCGCATGTACGCCAGCGGGGCGACCTCGATGATGCCGGCCTCGATAAGCTTCGGGATGGCTTCCGGGTCCATCATGTCGCGCAGCGCGTCGTAGAGCGGGCGCAGGTAAGGGTCGATCTTGTCACTCAGGGTGCCCGGCAGGAAGCCGAGCTTCTCCCCTGCCTCGACGGCGGGGCGGGTCAAAATGATGCGCTTAACCTCTTTATTGTGCAGCGCCTGCACGGCCTTCGCCACGGCCAGGTACGTCTTACCGGAGCCCGCAGGCCCAATGCCGAAGGTGATGGTGTTGTCGTCGATCGCGTCGACGTAAGCCCGCTGACCTGCCGTCTTTGGCCGGATGACCTTGCCGCGCCGCGAGATGATCTCGGCGCCGAGTAGTTCCGCCACCGACTCCGGCGACTCCACCTCCATCAGCGAAATCGCGTGCGTGACGGTATCCGCGGTAATGGGGACGCCGCGTCGCGCCATCGACTCGAGCTCGTCGAGCACCCGCAGCGCGTGCGCGACCACCACGGCCGGGCCCCGCACGGTCACCGCGTTGCCGCGCGCGTGCACGTCGGCGCCGAGGTGTTGGTTGAGCACCCGCAGGTTCGTGTCATTAATACCGAGCACGTCCTGGGTGTATACAGAGTCAAGCTCAATGTTGCGCGTGACCAAAGGTTCCATGTCGCCTAACCCTACCAGCGCGTCGTCAGCGCGCCGATTGCGCATAGTGCAGCAAAACCGGCGCTGGCGGTGCGCAACACTTCCGGCCCGAGGGTGACAGCGCGGGCGCCGATGAGCTCGAGCTCATCCTCGCCGATGCCGCCTTCCGGCCCCACGATGAGCCAGATGTCCCGCCCGAACTCAACGGTGGTCAGCGGCACGGCCGCGTCTTCGTGCAGCACCAACGCTTGCTTCTCGACGCCCCCTTCGCCCACCTCCGCAAGCAGGTCCTTCAGCTGGTTCGTGGTCACCGGATCTGCGACCTGCGGCACCCAGGCCCGGCGCGCCTGCTTCGCGGACGCGATCGCCTGGTGCTGCCACTTCTCCACCTGCTTGGCCTGCTTGGCGGCGGGCCAGCGCGCGATGGTGCGGTGCGAGATCCAGGGGACGATGGCGTCGACACCTCCTTGGACGGCGAGATCGACGGCGAGCTCCGCGCGTTCCGACTTCGGCACTGCCTGCACCAGGGTGACGCGCTGCTCGGGCGCGGCCACGGTGCGGACTTCGGTGACGTCGCCGCGCAGCTGCTGTTTGTCGCTGTGGCGGACGATGACGTCGGCGACGGTGCCGGCGCCGTCGGTCAGCGCGATGTGCTCGCCGGGCTCGATGCGTTTGACGAAGGCGTGCTTCGCCTCGTCGCCGTCGAGGGTCCCGCTGGCGGGGTTCGGGGTGAGGAAGTACGGAACGCTCATTTAGCGGCGGAACCTGTCGCGCATGCGGGAGAAGAAGCCTTCGTCGCGCTCGTCGTCCTGGTGGACGCCGGTGGCGTCGCCGCGGGCGTCGCGAAGCTGCTCGAGGCTGCGGCGCTCCTCGCCACTGAGGTGCGTCGGCACGACGACCTGGATGTGGGCGATCATGTCGCCGTGGCCCTCGGCGCGCAGGCGTGGCATGCCCTCGCCCTCGAGGCGGACCTCGTCGCCGGGCTGGGTGCCGGCCGGGATCTCGATGGTGGTCGTGTCACCGGCAAGGTTTTCGACGTCGATGCTGGTGCCCAGCGCGGCGTCGTACATCGGCACGTTCAGGCGCAGGTGCAAGTCGTTGCCGTCGCGCACGAAAATCTTGTGTGGCGCGGTCTGTACCTCCACGTAGAGGTCGCCGGCGGGGCCGCCACCGTGGCCGACCTCGCCCTGCCCCGCCATGCGGATGCGCATCCCGTTGGCGATACCCGCCGGGATCTTCACCTTCAGGTCGCGGGTGGCGCGCACGCGGCCGTCGCCGGCGCACTGGCGGCACGGATCCTGGATCACTTCGCCGTAGCCGTGGCACTTCGGGCAGTCGTGCGTGGTCATCACGTTGCCCAGGAAGGACTGCTGAACTTCCTGCACCACGCCCTGGCCTGCACAGTAATCACACTGCACGGGCTTCGCCTCAGACTCGGAGCCGGTGCCGTGGCACTTCTGACACAGCACCGCGGTATCCACGGTGACCTCCTTGGTCACGCCCGCATAGGCGTCCTCCAGGGTGATCTGGGTGCGCAGCAGGGCGTCGTTGCCCGGCTGGACGCGCGAGCGCGGCTCGTGGCTGCGCCCGCCCCCGCCGAAGAAGGCGTCGAAAATGTCGCCGAAGCCCCCGAAGCCGCCGCCACCGGCGCCGCCCATGCCGCCCTGCTCCATCGGGTCGCCGCCGCGGTCCACGATGCTGCGCTTCGCCGGGTCCAGCAGCACCTCCTGCGCCAGCGAGATCTCGGCGAACTTCTCAGTCGCCTCATCAGACGGGTTCACATCCGGGTGGTACTTGCGGGCGAGCTTCCGGTACGCCCTCTTGATTTCCTGCTCGGTCGCCTCTCGGTCAACGCCGAGGATGCCGTAATAATCACGAGCCACTAGTTAGTTCCCTTTCAACACTTCGAAGTTATTCGCCCCGCAAAATGCGACTGATGTACTGAGCCACGGTGGCAACCTTTTGCATGGTACCCGGATAGTCCATATGTGTCGGACCGACCACCCCAAGGCCGCCGAGCGCCTCGTCGCCAGCTCCATATGCAGTACTAACAATGGAGGCCTGAGAAAATTCCTTTTCCTCATTCTCGTTGCCAATACTGACCGAGACGTGCTCCAGCTGCTGCGCGTTCGCCAACAGCTTCAGCACGATCACCTGCTGCTCCAGCGCCTCAATCACGCTGTGCAGATCCACCATCCGGTTCACGCTCAAGTTCCCGGCGCCCGCGATGAGCAGCCGGTCTGTTGTGGTCTCCACCAGCGTCTCGATGAGCACCGCCGTCGCCCGCTCCACCGCATCCGCGATAACCGGCGGCGCCTGCGCGTGCAGCATCTTCAGCGCGGCGGAGGCATCGCGCATCGTCTTGCCCACCAGCACCGTATTGAGCAGGTCCCGCAGCAGGAACACCCCGTCGGTGCCCAGCGGCGCGGCGAGCTCCACGTTGCGCTGGTCCACGCGCCCGGTGTCCGTGATCAGCACCAGCAGCAGCCGCGTCGGTGACAGCGCCACCACCTCGCAGTGCTTCACACGAGACACGTTCAGCGTCGGCAGCTGCACCACCGCCGCCTGGTTCGTCAGCTGGGCCAGCAGCTGCACACTGCGGCGCAGCACGTCCTCCATGTCCACGCCGTGCTCAAGGAAGTCCAAAATGGCGTGGCGCTCCGCTGTGGACAGCGGTTTGACATCGTGGAGGGCGTCGACAAACGCGCGGTACCCGGCCTCCGTCGGGATGCGCCCCGAGGACGCGTGCGTCTGCGTGATGTAGCCCTCGCGCTCCAGCACGCTCATGTCGTTGCGGATGGTCGCCGAGCTGACCTTCAGCCCGTGGCGCTCCACCAGCATCTTCGATCCGACGGGTTCCTGCCGCGCAATATAGTCGGCGACGATTGCGCGCAGCACCCGCTGTCTGCGATCATTCGCTGCACTCATTAGCACTCTCCTTCGTCGACTGCTAACTCATACTACTCTGCCTCTTCGGCAGCCAAAATGTCCGTCACGATCCCGTCCGCCAGCAAGCGCCCGGCATCAGTCACGGCCACGCGCTCACCCGCAGTCAAAAGGCCCGCCGCCACATACTTCTCGACGACCCCCTCCGCCCCCGAACCAATCATCCCCCGAGGCACGCCCTCCTTCAGCCGCAGCCCCAGCATCACCTGCTCCTCGTGCCGCTCCTGCGGCGTGAGCGTCTCCCCGCCGTCAATCGGCAGCGTGCCTTCGGCGAGCATCTGGTTGTAACGTTCCGGCCGCTTCACGTTCCAAAACCGGCGGTCCCCAATAAACGAATGCGCCCCCGGACCCGCGCCCCACCAGTGCGCGCCACGCCAGTACAGCAGGTTGTGCTGGCACTCCCCGCCTGGCCGCGCCCAGTTGGACACCTCGTACCAGCCGAACCCGGCCGCCTCCAAGGTGTCGGCGATCATCTCGTAACGGTCCGCGTACACATCCTCCTGCGGCGCGGGCAGCTCACCGCGGCGGATCTTGCGCGCCATGGCGGTGCCGTCCTCCACGATCAGCGAGTAGGCGCTCACATGGTCGACGCCCGTCGACAGGATGGCGTCGAGGGTGCGGCGTACGTCGTCGTCCGTTTCCGTCGGCGTGCCGTAAATCATGTCCAGATTCACGTGCTCGAAGCCGGCGTCGAGGGCCTCCTTGGCCGCCGCGACCGCCCGCCCCGGCGTGTGTTTCCGGTCCAACACCCTCAGCACCGACGCCGACGCCGACTGCATCCCCAACGACACCCTCGTAAAGCCGTGCTCCAGCAGCCCCGCGAAGTACGCCGGATCCGTCGACTCCGGGTTGGACTCCGTCGTCACCTCCGCCCCCGTCTGGATGCCGAAGGTGTCCCGCACCATCGACAACACCCTGCCCAGTCCATCCGCCCCCAACAGCGAGGGGGTCCCACCCCCGATAAACACCGTGCTCGCCTCAGCCACGCCCGGCTGCTGCGCCGCCAGCTGCAGCTCCTTTTCCAGTGACGCCAGGTACTCCGCGTGGGAGCTTTCCACCTCCGTCGGCGTATAGGTATTGAAGTCACAGTACCCACACCGCGTTGCGCAAAACGGCACGTGGATATAGACGCCAAAGTCGGGCTGTGATTGCTGCGCGGTGTTCATACTTCGCAATTGCAGCAGACCCGGCGCCAGTTTGCGAATTGTGTTCGAGGCGCGCTCCCTGACCGGCCAGTGCCAAAAGACGCAACCCCCCCCCCTTTTTCACGACCTGGGCTTTTGCCTCCTCCCCCAACAAGAAGTGCGTCCTTTGGCACTGCTACATGAGGACAAGCACCAAATTCCCTCACAAACCATCAGCGAACTGGGCAGACGCAAACCCTCGCCCTCAAAATGAAGGAATTTGGTGCGCACCCCCTCGTGCCACAGACCTATGCCCCGCGTCGGCGGCGCTTCGCGGCCACCTTCGCCACAATGGCGTCCACCCGAGCGCGCTCCTCGAGGAACTGCGGCGGGGCGACACCGCGCATCGTGCGCACGAACGCGGGGTGGTCGATGCAGACGGTTTCCATCCAGCCATCGACAGCAGCCTCGACCAGCTCCCCGACTCTCGCATACAGGTGTGGCAGGCTCACGGCACCCAGTTCCCGGGCGACCATCTCGGTCTGCTCGAGCGTGTACTGCACGATCTCGCCGAGGTGCTGCACGGTCAGGTCGGTGCGGCCGGCAAGCGCATCCTGCATGGTCTGCACGGAGAACGGCGCTTGGAGTGGGAAGAGGTCTTCGAGGCCGGCGGCGTCAAGAAGTTCGGGCTCGGGGATCTTTTCCTCCGGTCGGTAGGAGGCGGAAAGCACCCCGGCGCGCATCCCGGTGGTCAGCGCCTGGCGAAGCCCGATGAGTTCGCCGACGATGCGGCGGGCGTCGTTGCGGGCATCGTCGACGATTTCGACGAATTCGGCGAGGCAGTCGTCGGTAAGTTCGCCGTCGTAGTCTGCGACTGCTTCGGCGAGGTGCTCCGTGTATTCAGCGACTTCGTCGCCGATGTTGTAAATCTCCTGTGTCAGCTCACGGTGGCGTAGCATCGCTGCAGTTTTATGCACGAATAGCCCCCTTCTGGCTCACAGGAAGTACGGATCAAAAGTCGATGGAAATGTTAAGCCATGGGCGCGCCCCACGGGTTGAGGCGCGCCGGGGGCTTAGCGCTCGTAGAGCTTGTCGATGTCCTCACGGAAGCGCTCGAACACCACATTGCGCTTCACCTTGAGGGTTGGCGTCATCTCGTTTGCCTGCTCGCTCAGGTCGCGGTCGAGGATGCGGAACTTCTTGATCGCTTCGGCGTGCGAGACGGTCCCGTTGGCGACGTTGATGGCGTCTTGCACCTCGGCGCGCAGGACGGGGTCGCCAGCGAGCTCGCTGAGTTTGCGGTTCTCCGGGATGTTGTGGGTGGACTTCCAGCGCTGCAGCTCCTCCTCGTCGAGCGTGACCAGCACGCCGACGAACGGCTTGCCGTCGCCGACGACGAGCGCGTTGGAGATCAGCGGGTCCTGGCGGATGATGTCCTCCATCGGCCCCGGTGAGATGTTTTTGCCGCCGGCGGTGACGATGAGGTCTTTCTTGCGGCCGGTGATGCGCACGTAGCCTTCGTCGTCAACCTCGCCGAGGTCGCCGGTGTTGAACCAGCCTTCGGTGAAGGCTTCCTTGGTGGCGGCTTCGTTGTTCCAGTAGCGGTCGAAGACGCCTGGGCCCTTGAACTCGATTTCGCCGTCGTCGTTGGTGCGGACTTGGTAGCCATTGACCGGGCGCCCGACGGTGCCGATCTTGTTGGCGTTCTTGTTATTGACGCAGGATGCGGCGCAGGTTTCGGTGAGCCCGTAGCCCTCGTAGATTGGGATGCCGATGCCGCGGAAGAAGTGCAGCAAGTCGGCGCTCATGGCGGAGCCGCCGGTGATGCCGTACTTCACGGAGCCGCCGATGGCCTCCTTGATCTTGGAGTAGACGACGCGATCGAAGACGCGTCGCTTCGCCTTGAGTATCCGGCTCGGCCCCTCGGGGGTGTCCATTGCCTTGGAGTACTCAATGGCGGTCTTCTCCGCCTCAAGGAACGCAGCCTTGCCGATGGCTGAGCCGTCCGCGGCCTTGTTGTAGGCCGCGTTGCGGACCTTCTCGAAGACGCGCGGCACGCCAAGCACCATGTTCGGCTGGGCGCGCTGCAGCTCCACGGTCAGGGTGTGGGTATCGGCCCAGTGGGACTGGGTGGCGCCCGCCATCGTCAGAGCAAGGCAGACCGCGCGCTGCAGCACGTGCGCCAGCGGCAAGAACGTGACGACGCGCTTGCCGGGGCGGGCCACCTCACCGATGTCGTTCTTGATCAGCGCCCAGGTCTGGTGAGCCCAGTTGCCGTGGGTTAAGGCCACGCCCTTCGGGCGGCCGGTGGTGCCGGAGGTGTACACGATGGAGCCCAGGTCGTCGTGGGTGAGGGAGGCGGAGCGGGCGTCGACAAGCGACTGCTCGACGTCCCTGCCCTCGAACTTGATGGTTTCGACTCCGGCGGCGTTGAATTCGTAGATCTTGCGCAGCTTCGAGCTCGAGTCCTTCAGGCGCGGCTTGCCGTCTTCCTGGAGGAGGAAGGCGCTCATCAGCTGGGTGTGGTCGCGCGACTCGGTGAAGGCGATCTCGGCGCCGGAGTCCTCGAGGATCCACTGGATCTGGTGCATGGAGCTCGACGGGTAGATCGGGACGCTGACTGCCCCCGCTGCCCAGATGGCGAAGTCGACGAGGGACCACTCATAACGGGTGGAGGAAAGGACCGCGATGCGGTCGCCCGGCTCGACGCCGTTTGTGATGAGCCCCTTGGCCGTTTCGTAGACCTCTTCGAGGAACTCCCCCGCCGTCACGTTGATCCAGTCGTAATTACGTGGGCGGGAAAACAGCACGATGTGAGGCTTTTTCGTGCAGATATCCACGAGCGCCGACAGGCAGGTGTCAGTGGAACTCAGCTTGAATCCGAGCGGAGTTGTGTACGTTTCTGAAGCCATGGTTGGCAAGGTTACCTGACAGAAACTACCTTTTGCGTGAGCTCCACTCTGCAAAACATCAGTTCTTTGGCACAATGGGTTGATGTGACCAACGTAGAACTACTCCATTCGTTAGCTTCCGCGTACGGGTTCGGCACAAGCTACCGCGCTTCCAACGGTGCGATGACCACCCCGCCGCCGGAATCGTTCATCTCTCTGCTGCAGGCCCTGGGCGTCAACATTAGCGACGCCCCCTCCGACGAGGAGCTGCACCACCTCATTCACGCCAGGCACCAGTACTGGGCAACCCGCCCGCTGCCGCCCTGCGTTGTGGCCACGGCCGGGCAGGAGCGCCACTTCAACGTCCACGTGCACGACGGCCACCCAGCCCACACTTGGATCCAGCTTGAGGACGGCACCCCGCGCGAGACCTACCAGGACGAAAACTGGGCACCACCAACTGCCGACGTCGCCGGCGTGGTCTGGGGCGAGGCCACCTTCCACGTGCCGGGCAACCTGCCCCCGGGCTACCACACGCTGCACCTGGAGTCCGATAACTTCAAGGACTCCTGCCCGCTGCTGGTCGTTCCGGCCCGTCTAGAGAGCAACCAGCGCTACATCGACAACCCGGTCTTCGGCGTGATGGCCCAGCTGTACTCGGTGCGTTCCGAGCAGTCCTGGGGCATCGGCGACTTCGAGGACCTCGGCACGCTTGCGGTGCTGCTGGCTGAGCAGGGTGCTGACTACCTGCTGATCAACCCAGTGCACGCCGCGCAGCCGATCCCGCCGGTGGAGGACTCGCCGTACCTGCCGACGTCGCGCCGCTTCGTCAACCCGATCTACATCTCTGTCGAGGCGGTTGATGAGTACTACAAGCTTGACAAGGACGCGAAGGTCCAGATTGAGCGCATGGTCGCTCCGCTGAAGGCACTCAACCGCAGTGCGGAGCCGCTGCGTCGCAACGAAATCTTCGAGACGAAGCTCGCCGTACTTCGCGAGCTGTTCTTCATCGCCTGCGCCGATGAGCGCCGCACCCACGACTTCGAGCTCTTCTGCCTCGACGAAGGCGAAGGCCTCGAGGAGTTCGCCCGCTGGTGCGCAGTGGAGGCAATGGAGACCGCGCCGTCGCGCCACGAGCTCGACGAGGAACTCGAGGAACTCACACGCTTCTACATGTGGCTGCAGTTCATCGCCGACGAGCAGCGCCGCCGCGCCCAGGACAAGGCGCTGGCAGCGGGCATGAAGGTCGGCATCATGACCGACCTCGCGGTGGGGATCCACCCCGATGGTGCCGACGCCAACACGCTTGCCAACGTGCTCGTCCCCGAGGCGTCCGTCGGTGCCCCGCCGGACCAGTACTCCCAGCAGGGCCAGGACTGGTCGCAGCCGCCATGGCACCCGCAGGCGCTCGCCGAGGCCGGCTACGAGCCGTGGCGTGAGCTGCTGCGCACCGTGCTGCGCCACTCCGGCGGTATCCGCGTCGACCACATCCTTGGTCTCTTCCGCCTGTTCTGGATGCCACGAAACGTCTCCCCGATGTTCGGCACCTACATGAATTACGACCACGAGGCCATGGTGGGCACCCTGGTGCTCGAGGCGCAGCGTGCGAACGCCGTGGTGGTAGGCGAAGACCTGGGCACGTTTGAGCCGTGGGTCCAAGACGTTCTGCAGGACAAGGGCATCCTTGGCACGACGGTACTGTGGTTCGAGTCGTACGACGACGGCTCCCCGCTGCACACCTGGGATTACCGCCGCTTGGCGTTGTCGGCCGTCGGCACGCATGACCTGCCGCCGACCGCTGGCTACCTGCGGTTCGCGCACAACATCCTGCGCGACGAGCTCGGCCTGATCGAGGAGCCCCTCGATGAGCTCAACGAGCAGGACCACCAGTGGCAGGCCCGCGTGCTGGACCGCGTGCGCGAGGACGGCCACTTCCACGGCACCTCCCTTGAGCACACCGAGTTCACGCAGCTGAGCGCCGAGGAGTTCGCCCGCGACGTCGACGTGGAGGACCTGCTCGTCGGCCTTACCCGCTTCATCGCCGCTACCCCATCGGCGATGACGGTGACGAACCTGGTGGACATGGTCGGCGATACCCGCATCCAGAACCAGCCGGGCACCAACGCGGAGCAGTACTCCAACTGGTGCATCCCGCTGACGGACAACAACGGCAAGGCGGTCCTCATCGAGGACCTGCCAAGCATCGAGTTGTTTGGGCGGGTCGCGGAGGCGTCGAAACGCTAGCGCGCTAGAGCAGCCCGGCCAGGGCCGCGACGACGACCAGCGCAATCATCACCCACAGTGCCTGTGTAACACGGGACTGTGGGTATTTGCGTTTCTGCTTCGGAAGCTGCTGATCGCGCTTGCGGAGTTCTTCAGGGTTGGCCATAGTTGACCACCTTACTTCTTCGAAATTTTGTACGCGATCCAGTCACTCAAACGCAGCATCGCCCACGACGCCACCCCCGCGAGCGGCAGCGCCACCAGCAGGATCAGTGGCGTCTGCAGCCACGGCGACAGATCAAACATCGCTGCCCTCGAGCCCGCGTCGCACCAGCAGAGCGCGCGTGTCCTTGTCGCGGCCGCGGAAGGCGCGGTAGGCCTCGGCGTAGTCGCGCGCGGCACCAACCGAGAGCACCGTGTCCCGGAACCGCTGGCCGCTGTCCCGGTTGATACCGGATTCCTCGATGAACTGGTAGCCGTCGGCGTCCAACGCCTCCGCCCACAAGTAGGAGTAGTAGCCCGCCGAGTAGCCGCCCGCGAAGATGTGGTTAAACCACGTTGAGCGGTAGCGCGGCTCGAGACCCTCGACGTCTAGGCCAACCTTCTCGAGTGCGCGCTGCTCGAAGGCGTCAATGTCCTCGGGCACCTCGCCGTCGAGCGAGTGCCAGGCCAGGTCAATCGCGCAGGCTGCCAGGTACTCTGCGGTGGCGAAGCCCTGCCCGAACGTCCGCGACTGGCGCACGGCCTCCAACAGCGCGTCGGGGATGACTTCGCCAGTGTCCACGTGGCGCGCGTAATTACGGATAATCTCGGGCGTGAACGCGTAGTTCTCATTGATCTGGGAGGGGAACTCCACCCAGTCGCGCGGCACGTTGGTGCCGGAGAGCGTCGGGTAGCGCACGTTGGACAGCAGTCCGTGCAACGCGTGGCCGAACTCGTGGAACACGGTCGTAACCTCGTCGATCGTCAGCAGGTCGGAGGTCAGCGACATCACGTTCACCACGACGGGCTTGGTGCCGGTCAGCGTCGACTGGTCCACAAAGGAGCTCATCCAGGCTCCCCCGCGTTTCGACGGCCGCGCCCCGTAATCCGTCAGCAGCAGGCCAATGCCGGTGCCGTCTTCCTCCTTGACTTCCCACACGTGTACGTCGTCGCGGTAGCCGTGCAGGTCCTCGCGCTGAGTAACCGTGATGCCGTAGAGCAGGTTCGCAGCGTAGAAAACGCCGTCGCGCAGCACCTGCTGCAGCGGGAAGTACTTGCGAAGCTCCGCGTCGTTGACCGCGAAGGCCTCCTCCCTGCGGCGTGCCTCCCAGTACGGCCAATCCGCGCCGTCCAGTTCCATCCCGGCCAGCTCCCCTGCCAGCTTACGTTCCGCGGCGGCGTTCGACGCGGCCGCGGGCGCGAGGTCGCTGATAAGTTTGCGGGCCGCGGCCGCGCTGCCCGCGGTTTCCTCCGCGATGACGTAATCGGCATGCGTGTCGAAGCCGAGCAGCTTCGCGCGCTCCTGGCGCAGCCGCACCGACTCGACCACGAGCGCACTGTTGGTGTCGCGGCCGCGCTGGCGGGAGGCGTCGAACAGCTTGTGGCGCGCGCTGCTGGACTCGAGCTCGGCCTGCAGCGACTGGGTCGTCGGCAGCTCGATCGGCACGACGTAGGCGTCTGGGGTGTCTGGGTCCTCTGCGTCGCGGTAGGCGGCGAGCTGCTCCTCGCTCAGGCCCGCCAGCTCGTCGCGGGTCATGCGCACCGCGAGCTTCGTCGTGTCCGCGAGTAGGTTGCGGCCGAACTGCTCGGAAAGCTCCGAGAGACGCTGATTCAGCTCGCGCAGGCGCTGTTTGCCTGCCTCGTCGAGCTCCGCCCCGCGGCGGGTGAACCGGCGCAGCAGCAGGTCGTAGAGGCGGCGCGACTCCTCGTCCGCCGGGGCCTCCACTGCGCGCAAGCGGTCGTAGAGTTCCTGGTTCTGGTAGATCGCGTCGGTGTGCGCGGACAGACGCGGCACAATCGCGTCCGCGACCTGGTCAAACTCAGGCGAACCGTCGGTGCCCTGCAGGTTGAAAAACCATGCCAGGACTCGCTCTAAGTCGCTGCCCGCGCGCTCCAGCGCCTCGACGGTGTTCTCCCACGTCGGAGTGTCCTCGGCGCAAATGCGCGCAATTTCTTCTTCATGGAGCACGAGCGCCCGCTCGAAAGCGGGCAGCACGTGTTCAAGGCGGATCGCCTGGAAATCAGGCAGTCCATACGGCAAGTCGGACGGGTGCAACAACGGATTGTCAGTCATGGCACCCCATCCTACTTGGGGTGTGAGTTAGGCTGGCTTGCGGCCAATCACCAGGAAGGTCGGGCGCGACTCGTGTCCCTGTGGCGTGCCGAACTCCTCGTCGATCTTGGCAATCTCCGGCAGCTCAACAACCTCGACGTCCTCCAGGCCAGCGGCGCGGAAGACTTCCGCGTATGCCTCCGGGGAGTCGGCCGTCGCGAGTGGAAGCTCCTCGAGCAGTTCGTCGGTGTAGGTCAGCACGAAGGAGTCCGGTCCATTATCGGAGATGACCTGCGTGTCCTTCGCGATGCCGTCCGCGAACCACGTCGCGTCCGCGGCAATCACCAGGCCGCCTGGCTTGAGCGCCTTCGTCCATCCGCGGATCGCTTCCGTCGGCTCGCGCAGGGTCCACAGCAGGTAGCGGCTGACAACGACGTCGAAGTCGTAGAAGGACGGGGGCAGGTCCGTCACGTCGACCTCGGCAAACAGTGGGGTGTTGATGCCTTCCTCCTGTCGGAGCTCCGCTTCGTCGCGGGCCTCGTCGAGCATCGGCTCGCACGCATCCACGCCGACGACCGCGTAGCCGAGCTCCGCAATGATGTGCGCAATGTAGCCGTCACCAGTGCCCATATCCAGCACTCGAACCGCGTCCTCCGGCATGTAGCGCTTGAAGATGTCAGTCCACGCTGCACGGTCTGCCTTGGCGCGCTCTGCTGTCCTGTGTTCGCGGTGGTATGCCTCAGCCCGGCCTGCCCAGTACTCAGTGATGCGTGCTTGGGTATCTGTCATTTGGGACAACTCATTCCTACAGAAGAAAGACAATAATCACTCACTAGCATAAGTCACCTTCGGCAGCTCGTCGAGGAATTTCGCGCCGGCTTTTCGGAATGTCAGCACGAACCCGTCTTCCGTCTTAATCCGGCGCACCGGCAACCGATAGACGGGTTCAAGCAGCTCGGGGCGAAGCACGTCCTCCGTCGGCCCGGTGGCGACCACACGCCCATCGTGGATCAGCATGACGTCGTCGCAGTAGCGCGCAGCCAGGTTTAGGTCGTGCAGCACCACGACGGAGGCGCACGGCAGCGACGCGATCAAATCCATCACGTCGTATTGGAACCGGATGTCGAGGTGGTTTGTTGGCTCGTCGAGAAGCAGGTGTGTGGAGCGCTGCGCAAGCCCACGCGCGATGAGCGCACGCTGCTTCTCGCCGCCAGACAACGCCGAGAAGTCGCGGGTGGCAAGGTCGATCGCGCCCACGTCACGCAGGGACTTTTCGACGATCACCTCATCCTCACTCGTCGGCTTGCCCGTCAGCCCAAGGTACGGCAGGCGGCCCAGCATCACTAGTTCAGCGATACTGACCGGCATGTCGGACTCGTGCTCCTGCGTGACCACCGACAGCTTGTGCGCCAGCACCTTCTTGTTCATCTCACCGAGCGGTTCGCCGTCCACGGTGACGGTCCCCGTGTCTGGCTTCAGGGAACCAAACAGGCACCGGAGCAGCGTGGTTTTGCCGGAGCCGTTCGGGCCGACCAGCCCCAACACCCGCCCGTCCTGCACGGTGATATCAATATCGTGCAGGATGGTGCGCTTTCCGCGTCGGAAGCGGATTCCGGTGCCCTTAATCATTTAGCGCTGCTCCAGAAATTCGTTGAGCTGCTCCAGGCCGTCGATGGACATGCCTGATGGTGGCTCCGCCAAGTAGAGCAGCATCGGCATGATCGCACCGTTCTTGCCGGCGTTGGTGTCGTTGATGCCCTTGATCTGCTTCACGCCCTCGATGGACGCGGCCGCGGCCTCGTCGCCGCCCTTGGAGTGCAGCGAGATGATCACGTCGGGGTTGCGGGCGATCAGTTCCTCGTCGCTGACCTCGAAGACGCGGTCAGCGGAGTCGCCGAAGACGTTGATCATACCGGCGGACTCGACGATCGGGTTGGACATGGAACCGGCGCCGTAGGCGTAGTTCACGGAGCCATCCGTCGCCGGGTAGAGCACCGCTACGCGCAGACCCTCACCGGCCTTCTTGGCCTCGGCGGCCTCCAGGCGCGCCTTGGTCTCCGCGGTGAACTTCTCAGCAGCCTCGCTGGCGTCGAACAGGTCTCCGTAGAACTTAATGTGGTCCCAGACATGGTCCCAGCTCGCCGCGCCGTTGAGCGCGCCGCAGAAGCCTGGCTCCTCGATGATTGGCACGCCGGTGCCCTGCATCGCGTTGTAGTCGACGTTACCTGCGTAGCCGATGATCAGGTCAGAGTCCGTCGCCACTATCTCTTCCTTCGAGATCTGCAGGTGTCCGCCAGCATCGACCTTGTCGGTCAGCAGCGGGATTGCGGCCACTTTCTTCGCCAACTCAGGCGAGAAGTACTCCCCCGGGAACGGGCCGGCAACCATGTGCACGTGGTCCAGCACGCCGAGTGCCTCAAGCGTCGGGACGACGCCCACGCGGTTGACCAGCATCACCTTCTGTGGCACGCCGTCGATCTCCATCGAGTGGCCACAGTTTTCAAACTTGTGTGCCTCTGCCGTCGCGGTCGCGGATGTCGATGCGTCGTTCGCTTCGGTACCTGCCTCGTTGCCGGAGCAGGCCACGAGCCCGAGGCTCAGGGCGGCCGTCGCGACGAGGATGCCTACCCGGTTCACTGTGCGTTTCATGATCTACCTTTCGTGTCGGTATTAGCTTGCGGCGCGCATGTTGCGCACCAGGATGAGCAGGAATGGGGCGCCGACAAGCGCCGTAATAATGCCGATGGACAGCTCGCGCGGTGCGAGCAACATCCGGGCGCCGATGTCCGCCCACATCAGCAGCACCGCGCCGAGTAGCCCGGCGATCGGCAGCATCGTGCGGTGCGCGCCACCAACGGCCCGGCGCGCCAGGTGCGGGATAACCAGACCGACGAAGCTGATGGAGCCCGCCATCGCGACGATTGCGCCGACGAGTAGACAGGCCACCACGAGCATTGCCAGGCGGAAGCGCTCCGGGTTGATGCCAGCGGTGAGCGCGGTTTCGTCGCCGATGCCCAACGCGTCCAGGTTCCTGCCCCAGATGACGGCGACGATGAGGCTGAAGAGCACCACGATGACGGTGATCAGCAGCGAGAGGTCCCAGGACGCGAGGCCCAGCGAGCCGAGCAGCCAGAACATCACGGAGCGGGAGCCTTCGGCGTCGCCGGAGGCGAAGATGAGGAAGCTGGTGATCGCGGAGAGCGCGTAGCCAAGCGCGACACCCGCCATGAGCAGGCGGATTGAGGTGAGGCGGCCCTGCGAGCGCGCCACCGCGTACAGAACAAACGACGCCGCGATCGCGCCGAGGAACGCGCTGCCCTGCAGTGCGTAGTCGCCGAACGCTGCACCGGCGCCGAAGAGGATCGCCAAGGCCGCGCCCGTCGAGGCGCCGCCGTTGATGCCGATGATGTAGGGGTCCGCGAGCATGTTGCGCACGAGCGTCTGCAGGATCGCACCTGCGATCGAGAGGCCAGCGCCGACGAACATGCCGAGCACCGCGCGCGGCATGCGGATGTCCCACACAATGGTGTTCTTCACGGGCTCCACCTCCAGCGGGGTGCCGAAGAAGTGGTGCGAAATGATGTTGAGCGTCTCGCTCGGTGCGACGGGCACGGAGCCGTAGCCCACGCACATAATAAAGGTGAACACGAGGGCCGCGCTCAGGCCGATCGCCCAGGCGGTCGCTTTCATTCGGTGTTTGCGAAAGCCGAGGATATCGGCGTGTTCTGTACGCATGCAGATTAAGGTAAACCAACTCACAGCTTTCGTCAATTATCCAATTGATTCTCCCAGTATCTTGGTGGCGTTTACACTGGCCTGTCATGGACGTCACCATCACCTGCCCCGCCGGCGCTATCACCGGCACCGCCACCGCCACAATGCGCGAGTTCCACTCCATCCCTTACTCGCGTATCGACGCCCCCTTCGACCCACCACGCCCCGCCCCCGAGGGCCATCTCATCGACGCCACCACGCCGCACCCCGACACGATCGGGTTGAGCATCACCACACCACCCGACGCACGCGCTCTCGACGACTACCCTGTGATGGTCTACCTGCACGGGGGCCGGTTCGAGGAAGGCAACCACTGCGAGACCACCTCGCAACCGGAGGCGTTCGCTTCGCAGGGCATCGTGCAGGTGCGGGTGGGGTATCGTCGAAAATTTCCTGGGCTGCTTCCCTTCCCCAACGACACGTCATTCCGCGCGGTGGAGGACTGCCAGGAGGCGCTGCGGTGGGTGCTGCGCAACATCGAGCATTTCGGCGGCGACCCGACCAACGTCACCTTGGTCGGGCACTCGGCGGGGGCGGCGCTGGCGCTGTGGTTGGCGCGCCGCGACCACTTCCAGGGAGCGTTCCGGCGCGTGCTGGCGCTCTCCCCCGCGTTTCCGCGCGTGCCCTTTGCGCAGCGTAAGTGGGCGGCGCGCGGGGCGCTCGGCACGCCACTGACGCGCCTCGACCTCAACTGGCTGGCCGACCGGCGCTCGGACGCCATCGAGCGCGCCTACCAGCGCTTCCGCACCCAGTACTTCCACGACATCGCGCTTGGTCCGGCGCCGTTCGAGCCTGCGGAGCTCGCCGAGGTGCCAATCGTGGTCACCTCCACCCGCGAGGAGTTCCACCAGTCCGGCGAAGGATTCAACGCGTTTGGCGCCGCGTTCATCCGCTGCTTCGGCCGATTCTTCGGCGCCAAAAGCGCGGCGGCCCGGCGCAACTACATCGAGGCTGCGCGCGCAACCGACCCTGACGCTGTTGTGGGCAGGTTCTTCTCGGATGCGCTGGTCCGCCGCTGGGTCGACGCTGCCTGCGAGCACGGCCCCGCCGACATCCACCAGATCGAGTTCTGCGCGGACACCCCGCTCGGCCACAGCTACGAGCTGGACACGCTGTTCGGGGAGCCCACGACCCACATCGGCCAGCTCATCTACGGCTACATCCGCAGCGGGCAGGCCGACTGGCCCACCTACCGGCCGGGTCGCCAGGTCCTGCGCGCCTCGCTCAGCGCAGACACAACCGCGGTCGTGAAGGATCCGCTGCGCCACGTGCGGGCAGCGTTCAACCAGTAGGTTAGCGCCCGGCGCGCTCCATCGCGGCGCGCAGCCGCGGATCCGCCAGCTCTTCGACCAGCCACGGCGAAAACGCGAACGGGGTCGCGTCCGCCGCGCGAACGACGTCGGCGGGGTCCGCCCAGTGCCACGAGTCCACCTCGTCCGGGTTCGGGTCCAAGGCCTCGTGCCCCGGCGCCAGGCACGCCGAGTAGACCGGGCAGACCTCGTACTCGACGATGCCGGAAGAGTCCACCGCACGGTAGCGAAACTCCGGGAGCACCGGCGTCACGTCCAGCACGGCACCCTCCGGAAGACGCAGCTCCTCTACGGAGCGGCGCAGGATTGCGGTCGGCACGTCCTCGCCGGGGCCAGGATGGCCGCAAAACGAGTTCGTCCACACCCCGGGCCACGTCTTCTTCCCCAACGCGCGCCGGGTGAGCAGCAGCTGACCATCCTCATTGAATAGCCAGCAGGAAAACGCCAGGTGCAGCGGGGTGTCTCCGGTGTGCACCTCCGCCTTATCCGCGGCCCCGATCGGGGCCCCGTCGTCGCTGAGCAGGATTACTTCTTCGCGCATTAGTTATTCAGGTTCCCCTTGAACGTGACGTTGCCGATCGTGAACTCGGCATCCCAGAGTCCGTCCGGGGTCACGTCGAAGGCGTACTTCGCGTTCGTGGTCGCCCCCGGACCCAACGGGCGGTCGACGCCGAGGATGTCGACCCCGGCCTGCTCGGCGCTGATGGGGTTGGCGTCGACAAACTTGTTGTTGCCGGTGTTGTAGCGCAGCTTCGGCTTGAGCACATCAACTGGCATTGGAACGTCGCTCTTGTTCGTCACCGCAACGACAATGATGCCGCCGGAGCCGGCGCCGTAGCTGCTGCCCTGCCACTTGTAGGACAGCTTCATCTTCGGGTCATCGACGCGCTTGCCGGTAATCTCCTTGGACACCACCGGGTCCACGAATTCTTGGTGAAACTCGGGTTGTGGGGCGCCAGTGGGCGTCGTCACCTCGATGTCAGTGGGGGTTGCAGTGTCATCCTCTGACACGCACCCACCCAGCGTGAGAGTAGTAACGAGCAGCAAGGCCGCAGCTGACAGTGTGTGGTGGCGCATCAGTGCCCTTTCGTATGGTTCAAGCGAAAACAATTGGTCACTATTGTACGAGTATCTCCCGATCGCGCTACGCTGGGCCACCTATGCAATCTCTCACCCGTGTGTTACAAAGCGCGTCCGCCCTGTGGCCGTTCTACCTCGCCATCGTTGTGATCTCTACGATAGTGGCAGGCCTCGGGCTGATTTCGCCATTCATCGTGCGCGAGGCCACCGACACAATTGTCGACGCCATCAATAACTTCGACGCCGCTCCCGCCGACCCAGTACGTACCGTCCTGTGGCTCGCGTTCGCGCTATTCATCGCAACCTCGCTCAGCGGGCTGGCGAAGAACGTCTCCGGCTACCTCGGCGACGTCATGGCGGCGCGGATCCGGCAGATCCTGTCCACCCGCTACTTCGCCAAGCTGCTTTCGCTGCCGCAGCGCTACTTCGACACCCAGGTCACCGGCACCATCATTGCCAGGCTGGACCGCTCGATTGCCACGGTGACGCAGTTCATCCAGTCCTTCTCCAACAACTTCCTGCCGATGATCATCCAGATCATCGCCATCCTCATCATCACGTCCTTCTACTACTGGCCGCTCACCCTGCTGTTGCTCGCGCTCTTCCCCATCTACACGTGGCTGACGGCGCTGACCTCGAAGCGGTGGCAGAAGTGGGAAGCAGAAAAGAACGCACAGATCGACGAGGCGAACGGGCGCTTCGCAGAGGTCGTCGGCCAGGTCAAGGTCACAAAGTCGTACGTGGCCGAGGTGCGCGAGCTGGACAAGTTCGGCAACCACTACAACAACACGGTGAGCATCACCCGCCCGCAGTCGCGGTGGTGGCACTCCATGGACGCCCTGCGCGGGCTGGCGATGTCGCTGATCTTCATGGGTATCTACATGATCCTGTTCGTGCGCACCATCCAGGGCCACTTCAGCATCGGTGACATGGTCATGCTTATCCAGCTGGTCACGATGGCCCGCCAGCCGGTGATGATGCTGAGCTGGATCGTCGACAGCGCCCAGCGCGCCGTCGCAGGTTCCCGCGACTACTTCCAGGTCATGGACGAGCTGGTGGAGCCGACCGCGAACCGCGAGCTCGTCGCCGCGACCCAGACCTCAGGCGTGCCGGACCTCACCGTCGAGGAGCACCGCCCGCTGCCGGTCCGCGAACCCGTCGTGGAGTTCGACTCGGTCACCTTCGAGTACGAGCCCGGCGAGCCCGTCATCCACGACATGAGTTTCAGCGCCCACGCCGGGGAGAAGATCGCCCTTGTCGGCGAGTCCGGCGGAGGCAAGTCCACCATCGTCAACCTGCTGCTGGGCCTCTACCCCATCCAGGAGGGCACTCTCAAGGTGTGCGGAAAGGACTTGGCGGAGCTGGGCGTCGAAAAGCTGCGCGCGACCACGGGCGTGGTGTTCCAGGAGGCGGCGCTGTTCTCTGGCACCGTGTTTGAAAACATCGCCTACGGCAAGCCGGACGCGACGATGGACGAGGTAGTCGCGGTGGCCAAACGTGCCAACGCGCACGACTTCATCATGAAGTTCACCGACGGCTACGACACCGTCATCGGCGAGCGCGGCCTGCGCTTGTCCGGCGGGCAGCGCCAGCGCATCGCCGTCGCGCGCGCGATGCTCAAGGACGCGCCGATCTTGATTCTCGACGAAGCCACTTCTGCCCTCGACACGAAGGCGGAGCGCGCCGTACAGGCCGGACTCGACGCGTTGATGGAGGACCGCACTACCATCATGATCGCGCACCGGCTGTCCACCATCGCGGACGTCGATACCATTATCACGTTGCGCGACGGCCGCATCGACGAAATTGGCACCCCTGAACAGCTCGCGGTCTCCGGCGGTATTTATTCAGAGCTCCTGCGGCTTACCGCGTCCTCGTCTGCGGCGGATCGTGCCAGGTTACAGGCCTTCGGCTTCCAGTCCGACAACAACTAGGAGGAGTAGCAACCCTGCGAGCCTGTGGCGAGTAAGGGCGGCCTGACTACAGTCTTGGAGCATGAAGTTCCCAGACCTTTCCACACTCCGAAACCGCCGCACCCGCAAGTGGACCGTGTACGACGAAAACGTGCTGCCACTGTTTATCGCCGAAAGCGACTTCCCCACCGCCCCGCCCGTGATGGCGGCGTTGCTCAACGCCGTCGAGCGCGAATGCTTCGGCTACACGCCCGCCCCACGCGCGCAGTGCCTGGCGAAAAACGTCTCCGAGTTTTACGCACAGCGCTACGGCTGGCGCCCGGACCCAGCGCGGATTGTTACCGTCCCCGACGTGGTACGCGGTGTGCTGCTCGCCATCGAGCACTTCACCGAAGGCGACGTCATCGTGCCCGTGCCTGCGTACTTTCCCTTCCTCGAGATCGCCTCAACTGCGGAGCGCAAGCGCGTGGACGTCAGCAGCGAGGGCGGCCTGAACTTGGCAGAGGTCGAGGAGGCGTTTCGTGACGGCGCCGGCTCCATTATCGTGACGAACCCGATGAACCCGTGGGGTTACATCTTCAGCCGCGAGGACCTCGACGCGATCTGTGACATCGCGCGCCGCTACGGCGGCCGGGTCATCGTCGACGAGATCCACGCCCCGATCGTCTACGAGGGCAGCCACGTGTGCGCCGCCGAGCACAACCCGGACGTCTGTATCACGGTCACGGCGACGTCGAAAGCCTGGAACGTCGCCGGACTCAAGTGCGCGCAGATCCTCTTCTCCAACGACGAGGACGTCGCCACCTGGAACGCGCTGTCCGACATCACGAAGGAGGGCACGGGCACGCTCGGCATCGTGGCGGCGGAGGCCTGCTACGCACACGGCGCCGAGTACTTAGACCAGCAGGTCGAGCAGCTGCGCGCCAACCGTGACTGGCTCGTCGAGGAGCTACCGAAGCAGATCCCGGGCATCACCTTCCCCGTTCCGGAGGCGACCTACCTGCTGCTCGTGGACTTTTCCGGCACGAAGCTCACCACCGAAACCCCGGCCGCGTGGCTGTTAGAACACGCCGGGGTGGCGCTCAACGAAGGCACAAGCTTCGGGCCCGGCGGCGCGCACAAGGCCCGCCTGAACTTCGCCACCTCGCCCGAGATCCTGCAGGAGGCCGTCCGGCGCATGGCTGAGGCAATCAAGCTACTGTGAGGAGGCATGGACGAAAACGCGAAACTCCCTACCCCGCAAGCCACCGACTTCTCCACGCCGACCCCTGCCGCCGAGCCGTGGGAGCGCCCTGACCCAGAGTGGTACAAGGACGCGGTGTTCTACGAGGTGCTGGTCCGCGCCTTCTTCGACCCGAACGGCACCGGCTCCGGCACGCTGCAGGGCCTCGAGTCCAAGCTGGACTACCTGCAGTGGCTCGGCGTCGACTGCCTCTGGATCCCACCGTTCTACGACTCGCCGCTTAAGGACGGCGGCTACGACATCCGGGACTTCCGCAAGGTGCTGCCGGAGTTCGGCACGGTGGAAGACTTCGTCTCCCTGATCGACGCCGCCCACCGCCACGGCATCCGCATCATCACCGACTTTCCGATCAACCACACCTCCAACCAGCACCCCTGGTTCCAGGAGTCGCGCCGCGACCCTTCCGGCCCGTACGGGGACTACTACGTGTGGTCGGATGACCCGGAGAAGTACGCGGGCACCCGCATTATCTTCATCGACACCGAGGAGTCCAACTGGACGTTCGACCCGGTGCGCAAGCAGTACTTCTGGCACCGCTTCTTTTCCCACCAGCCGGACCTGAACTACGACAACCCGGCGGTCCAGCAGGAGATTTTGGACGTCATCCGCTTCTGGCTGGACCTGGGGATGGACGGCATCCGCCTCGATGCCATCCCGTACCTCTTCGAGCGCGAGGGCACCTCCTCGGAGAACCTTCCGGAGACACACGAGTTCATTAAGAAGGTCCGTGCGATGTTCGACGAAGAGTACCCGGGTCGCTTCTTGCTTGCGGAGGCGAACCAGCTCCCGGAGGAGGTCGTCGCCTACTTCGGTGAGGGCGAAGGTGACGAGTGCCAGATGGCCTTCCACTTCCCAGTCATGCCACGCATCTTCATGGGGATCCGCCAGGAGCTGGCACAGCCGATCGTCGATATCTTGCGTGAGACGCCTCCGATTCCGGAGTCCGCGCAGTGGGGTATGTTCTTGCGCAACCACGACGAGCTCACGCTCGAGATGGTCACGGACCAGGAGCGCGAGTTCATGTACCAGAACTTTGCGTTCGAGCCACGGATGCGCGCGAACGTGGGCATCCGCAGGCGGCTTGCACCGCTTTTGGGTGGGCACCGCGGTCGCCTGGAGCTTGCGCACGCGCTGCTACTTTCCCTGCCTGGTTCGCCGTTTTTGTACTACGGCGACGAGATCGGGATGGGCGACAACATCTGGCTGCCCGACCGCGACGGCGTACGCACCCCGATGCAGTGGTCGAACGACCGCAATGGTGGATTCTCGCACGCGGATCCGGAGCGCCTCTACTTGCCGCCGGTGCGCAATGACCAGTACGGCTACGACATTGTCAACGTGGAGTCCCAGATGAAGCTGGAGAACTCGCTGCTGCAGTGGGTGCGCCAGATGATCATGATCCGCAAGCAATACCGCGCGTTCGGGCGCGGCTCTTACATCGAGGTGGGGCATGGGAACCCGCAGGTGTTGGCGTTTATCCGCGAGTACGAGGGCGAGCGGATCCTGTGCGTGCACAATATGTCCTCGCGCCCGCAGGCCGTCGAAATGGATCTGTCGCACTACAACGGCGTGGTGCCCCGCGAGCTGACCGGCGGTGAGGAGTTCCCTGCCATCGGCGAACTGCCGTGGCTGAGCACACTCGCGCCTCATGGCTTCTTCTGGTTCGATATCTCCTAACATTGGTCACATGATTGATATTGCTGCGCAGCGCTTCTACGGCGCCAAGTCTGAGCCGGTCGACGCCATTGACGTCGTCGCCGCGGAACATGTCTCCTCCCCCACCACCGGTGAGCGCTTCACCTGGCAGATCCTCGCGGTGCACCACGGCGGCACGGTCGACCACTACCAAGTCTTTGTCGACGCCACCGGCACCCAGGACGTCCTACACACCCCAGAGGGTGCCGAGGCCTACTTGGCCAACATCGCCAAGTTCGGCGCGGTAGAGGGCGCCATCGACGCTGCTGGTGCTCGCCCGCTCGGTGCCGAGCAGTCGAACACCTCGCTGGTGGTTGGCGAGCACATCGTGAAGGTGTTCCGCCGCCTCGAGGACGGCCTGAACCCGGATGTGGAGCTTTTGAGCCAGATCGCGGACTGCCCCGCCGTCGCCGCGGTGCGCGGCTACGCTACCCGCGATGGCCAGACCCTTGCGATGCAGCAGGACTGCATCGTGGGCGGCACTGACGGGTTCGTCCTCGCATCTGGTGGCAAGCTCGACGCCACCGACACCGAAGCGCTTGGCGCAGCGATCCGCCAGGTGCACACCGCGCTCGCCGACGCCTTCCCAACCGAGACTGCCAGCCCGTCGGCGCTGCGCACGCGGCTCACGCGGCACCTTGACTCCTATATTCAGCGCGCGCCGGTGCTCGAGCAGTACCGCGAGCGCATCCTGAAGCTCTACTCGCTTCTCGACGCCAGCTCCGCTGCCACCGCCGCTACATCCCTGACCACGCAGCGAGTCCACGGCGACCTCCACCTTGGGCAGACGCTGAAAACGGACTCACAGTGGTTCCTCATCGACTTCGAGGGCGAGCCCGCGCGTCCCCTACAGGAGCGCCGCCTGCCCGATCACCCGCTGCGCGATGTCGCCGGGATGATCCGCTCCTACGGGTACGCCGCGGCTGTGGGCAACTTTGACGCTGCCTGGGAGCGGGAGCACGTCGAAAAGCTGCTGGAAGGCTACGGCACTGCCCCCGCGAGCGAGGACCCAGTTCTCGCTGCGTACGTGGTGGACAAGGCGGCGTACGAGGTGGTGTACGAGGCGAACAACCGCCCTGATTGGGTGGAGATTCCGTTGAAGGCGATCGAAACTCTCGTGTAAACGTCTCACAGAATGGAAAAGATTTCCCATTTTTTCGCTGTGTGTTGTACTGTGTGGCAATGGACCACACACAGAACGCTCACACGGGCACGAAACAGGGGAACTCCACCCAGGCGGTCGTCGTCACCGCGCTGGCGCTGTTCTCCATGTTCTTCGGCGCCGGCAACCTGATTTTCCCACCAACCCTGGCCGTCCAGGCAGGCGATAACTTCTGGCCTGCCATCCTCGGCTTCCTCAGCACCGGCGCGCTGCTGCCGGTGCTGGCGGTCATCGCGATTGCACTGTCCGGCGCGAACGTGCGCGACCTCGCGCAGCGCGCCGGCAGCATCTTCGGCGTCGCGTTCCCAGTGCTCGCCTACTTGTCCATCGGTGCGTTCTACGCGCTGCCACGTACCGGTGCGGTGTCGATGGAAACGGCCATCACCCCGCTGTTCGGCGTGTCCAGCCTTTTCGCCTCGGGTGTGTGCAACGTCATCTTCTTCGGCATCGCCCTTGCACTGAGCTGGAACCCGAACACAATTATGGAAAAGCTCGGCAAGTTCCTCACCCCGGCGCTGGTCATCCTGCTGGTCGTAATGATCGCCGTCTCCCTGTCACGCTGGAGCGCTGAGCCATCCACCCCTTCGGAGCAGTACCAGTCCGGCCCGTACCCGACCGGCCTGCTGGAGGGCTACCTGACGATGGACTCCATCGCCGCGCTGGCCTTTTCCATTGTTGTGATTTCCACGCTGCGTTCGAAGGGCTTCCCTGAGGGCAAGAAGCTGGTCAACGGTACGATCGCAGCGGGCGTCGGCGCAGGCGCGCTGCTGGCGGTGATTTATGTCGGCCTGGGCATGATCGGCCGCATCATGCCGGATGCCACCCGGTTCGACAATGGTGCCGGCTTATTGGCAGAGGCGGCCCACTTAACAATGGGCCAGGCAGGCCAGGTCATCTTCTCGCTTATCGTGTTGCTGGCATGCCTGACTACCGCGGTTGGCCTGATTACTGCGACGGCGGAGTACTTCTCTACTGAGTTTGGCGGTGCCTACCGCACGTGGGCGGTAATCTTCACTATCACCTCGATGGTCATCGCGACCCAGGGTCTGGACTTCGTGATGACGATCGCAGCCCCGGTCATCGGCTTCCTGTATCCGCCGGCCATCGCCCTGATCTTTGTCACCCTGGTCGAGCCAGCGTTCAAGCGCCGCATGGCCTTCCGTTGGGCGTTTTTCCTGCCGATCTGGGTTGCTGTGGTCTGGTCAGCAATCGAGACGTTCATTTCCTTGGGCTGGGGTGCCGACGCCCTGCGTCCGCTGGTGACGTGGGCTCCACTCGACGCGGTAGGCCTTGGCTGGGTCCTGCCGGTGGTCGTCGCGTTCGTCATTGGCCTGGTCGTGGACCTGGCCCGTCCGAAAAAGCACGCGGAGGCCATCAGCGCGTAGTGTGGGGCCATGTCTCTTCCACTCTCACTGATTGATTTTTGCACCAGATACTCCGGCGAGTCCGTCGCCGACGCAATGCAGCGCTCCGTTGCATTCGCGCAGAAGGCGGAATCGCTGGAGTATTCGCGTATTTGGTACTCCGAGCACCACAACATGCACAGCATTGTCTCTTCGGTGCCCTCGGTGCTCATCGCCCACATCGGGGCGAAGACCGAGCGCATCCGGCTCGGCGCGGGTGGCGTGATGCTGCCGAACCACTCGCCGTACGTGGTTGCGGAGCAGTTCGGGATGCTCGAGGAGCTCTACCCGAACCGTATTGATCTCGGGCTTGGCCGCGCCCCGGGCACCGACCAGCAAACGCTCGGCCGCGCCCTGCGGCGCGACCCGCGGGCGGCCGAGCACTTCCCGGAGGACGTGCTGGAGCTGCAGGCCTGGCTCAGCGATAACTCCCCGCTCGCCGGAGTAACCGCCGTGCCGGGCGCAGGCACCAACGTGCCGCTGTACATCCTCGGCTCCTCTATGTTCGGGGCGTCGCTCGCAGCGAAGCTCGGTCTGCCGTACTCGTTTGCCTCCCACTTCGCGCCCAACATGCTGGAGCAGGCCACGGCGTATTACAAGGAGAACTACGAGCCGTCCGAGCGCTACCCGGAGCCCTACTGCATCGCGGCCGTAAACGTCACCGCCGCGGACACCGCCGAGGACGCCGAGCGCCAGACCCACCTGGTGCACCGCAACCGGGTGCGCGCCATGATCAGCCGCCGCGGCACCATGCTCAACGACGAGCAGCTCGACGAGGTTGTGCGCTCCCCACAGGGCCAACAGATTATTGGCATGCTGCGCTACACCGCGGCCGGTACCGGTGATCAGGTCCGCGACTACCTCACCGACTTCGCCGCCACCGCGCACGCGGACGAGTTGATGATTTCGCTGCAGGCCCCAACGCATGAAGAGGCGCTGCGTTCGATGGAAATTCTCGCAGGAGTCTGGGACCGCTAGACTCTACACTCATGCATTTCAGCACCCTGTCGCGCGGGCTGATGGCGTCCGCGCTCGGCGCCACGCTCGGACTGAGCCTCGCTTCGTGTGGTCCCGCGACGCCCAGGGAGGATGTGGTCGTCGCAACGCAAGGGCCCCCTGCGGGCCTCGACTTCACCTCCATCGGTGGTGCCGCGGCACCCCAGGCGCTGATGGGCAACATCTACGAGACGCTCGTGCGTATCGACGCCAACGGCGAACCGCAGCCGTGGTTGGCGACCTCGTGGCGTGTAAGCGACGACGGCACCGTCTACACCTTCGACCTGCGCGAGGGCGTGACCTTTTCCGACGGCTCCCCCTTCGACGCCAGCGACGCCGTCTTCTCCATCAACTATGTGAAGGACTCCTGGGTCAACGGCATCAAGGAGAACATGGACCCGGTCGCATCCGCGCGCGCGGTGGACCCGCGCACGCTCGAGGTAACGCTGAAGGCACCGAGCGAGCAGTGGCTGTGGTCCATGGGAACGATGACGGGTGCGATGATGACGCCCGACTCCGTGGGAAGGCTCGCTCGAAACCCGTTGGGCACCGGGCCGTACACGCTGCGCTCGTTTGAGCCCGGCCACTCGATTGCCTTCGACCCGCGGCCCGATTACTGGGGCACAAAGCCGCAAAGCGGGGCCATGATCCGCTACTTCGGCGACGCCATCGCTGCGGTGAACGCGCTGCGCGTCGGCGATGTGGACGTCGTGTGGGCGATGCAGGCGCCGCAGCTACTCGACGCTTTGCCTGAAGACATCACCACCGCCGTCGGTACCACCAACGGCGAGGTGGTCTTCAGCATGAACAACAAGGCCGCACCCTTCGACGACGTCACCGTGCGGCAGGCCGCCGCCTACGCCATCGACCGTGACGCGCTCAACGCGGTGGTCTACAACGGGCTCGCCACCGACACTGGCGGCGCGCCCGTCCCACCGACCGACCCGTGGTTTACCGGCACCAACTACTACCCCTTCGACCCGGACAAGGCACGCGAATTGCTCGCCGGACGCACCCCTGAGGTCACCATCGAGGTGCCCAGCCTGCCGTACGCGCAGACCGCCAGCGAGCTCATCTACTCCCAGCTTCGCAGCGTCGGCTTCCGCGTCACGCTGCACACCGTCGAGTTCCCGGCGGTGTGGCTGAACAAGGTGCACAAGCAGCACGACTATCAGGCGTCGATTATCTCGCACGTGGAGCCGCGCGACATGGTGCACATGTTCGGCAACCCGGACTACTACTTCGGCTACGACTCCGCGCACGCCCGCGAGCTCATGGCGCAAGGCGACCTGCGGGCCGCGGTGGACACCATCATGGCGGATGCCGGGGCGCTCACCCTGGTCAACGCGCCGAACATCGTGCTCTACGCGCCGGGCGTGCACGGGCTTGACCCGAACGTGGTCACCGATTCCCTGCCACTGAACGAGGTGCGCCGATGAAACACATTGCGTCAACACTGCTGCGGCTGCTCGCGCTGCTCGCCGCGGCCAGCGTGGTGATCTTCCTTCTGCTGCGGGCCATCCCGGGCGACCCGGCGCGCATCGCGCTTGGGCTCAACGCCTCGGATGAAGCGGTGGCGGAGCTGTCGCACACGTTGGGGACGGACCGCCCGCTGGTGGCCCAGTACGTGGGCTGGATCGCGGCGATGCTGCGCGGTGACTTCGGGGTGTCGCTGGCCAGCGGCGCGGACCTGGGCCCGGTGATCTGGCAGCGCGCGGGGGTCTCGCTGGTGTTGGCGGTGGCTGCGATGGTGTTGTCGCTGGCCATCGCGCTTCCTGTCGGGATCTGGCTGGCGCGGCGAAACAGTGCGGTGCTGTCCGGGCTGACGCAGCTGGGCATGGCGGTGCCGAGCTTCGTTGTCGGCATTGTGGCCGTGGCGGTGTTCTCGGTGCGTTTGGGCTGGTTGCCTGCCAACGGGTGGGGCACGGCTGCGCACGCGGTGTTGCCGGTGCTGTCGCTGACCGCCGTGCAGACGGCGATCCTGGCGAGGTATATCCGCACCGCGGTTTCCGAGGAGCTCGAGCGCGACTACGTGCGCACCGCGCGCTCTACCGGTGCGAGCATGACGCAGGTGGTGCGCGAGCACGTGCTTCGCAACGCCGCGCTGCCGGTGCTCACGGTGGTGGGGATCCAGCTGTCCGCGCTGGTGGTCAGCGCCGTGGTTGTGGAGCAAGTCTTCGCCATCCCCGGCCTTGGCTCTTTCCTGCTGGACTCGGTGCGCAACCGCGATATCACAGCGGTGCAGTCCACGATGATGCTGCTGGTGGCGTTTACGCTACTGGTCAACGCGCTCGTGGACATCGCCTACGGGGTCGTTGACCCGCGTGTCAGGAGGGCGAAGTGAACCCGAAACGAATAGCTGGGTGGATAACGCTGGGGGCCATCGTGTTCGTGGCGGTGCTCTCCCTAGTGTGGACGCCCTACGACCCGCTGCAGGCCATGCCGGCGCAGCGCCTCGCCGCACCAAGCGCTACGCACTTGCTCGGCACCGACGAGCTGGGCCGCGATCTACTCTCGCGCATCATGATGGGCGCGCGCTACACCGTTGCTGCGAGCGCAGGTGCCGCCGCGCTCTCCCTGCTCGTGGGCGTGCCACTCGGGGTGCTCGCGGGCATGCGACGCTCCTGGACGGAGCGCGCCGTCATGGGCGGCAGCGACGTGCTCATGGCGTTTCCGGCGCTGCTGCTGGCCATCGCGTTGACCGCTGCATTCGGCGCCAGCATGTGGATCGTGGTGCTCGCCCTTGGCATCGCGGGTATCCCCGGGTTCGTTCGGGTCTCGCGGGTAGCCACGCTTCGCGTGATGTCCCAGGACTACATCCTGGCCGCGCGCCTGAACAAGGTGCCTGGGATTATGGTGGCGTGGCGCCACGTGCTGCCGAACATCCTGCCGGTGGTCATCACCCAGATCGCGGTGGCGTTTTCCATGGCGGTGCTGGCCGAGTCGGGCCTGTCCTTCCTCGGTTTCGGTGTGCAGGCGCCCTTTGCGTCCTGGGGCCGGATGCTGCAGGCCAGCCAGCCTTACCTGGCCACAGCCCCGCACCTTGCGCTGTGGCCGGCGCTGGCCATCGCGCTGACGATTCTCGCGTGCAACGTAGCAGGAGGCCACCGTGATCAACGTTTCTAACCTCCGCATCGAGGGCCTGCTGCACGGCATCAGTTTCACGCTCGAGCGCGGCCAGCGCCTCGGCATCATCGGCGAGTCCGGGTCCGGCAAGTCACTCACGGCGCTGTCCATCATGGGGCTCACGGACCTCCCCGCGGAAGGCTCCATCACCGTCGACGGCGTCGAAATGATCGGCACCTCCGAGCGGACCCGCCGCCGCGTGCGCGGCTCTCGCGTCGCAATGGTCTTCCAAGAACCCATGACGGCACTCGACCCGCTCAAGAAGATCGGCAAGGTCGTGCCGCGGCACCTGCTGCAGGAAGTCGGCGTCGACCGCCCCGAGGCTTACCCGCACGAGCTCTCCGGCGGGCAGCGCCAGCGCGTGCTCATCGCGCTTGCCCTCGCCGGCGACCCCGATTTCTTGCTTTGCGACGAGCCCACCACCGCCCTTGACGTCACCGTCCAACGCCAGATCCTGGACCTCATCGACGCCGTGGTCCGCCGCCGCGGCATGGGGCTGCTGTTCATCTCCCACGACATGCCGGTGGTCAGGCACATGACGCAGGAAGTTCTGGTGTTTCGCGCTGGGTCGATCGAGCCGACGGACAGCGCCTACTCGCGCAAACTGCTCAACCCGACGCTGCCCACGCTCGCGACTGCGCCACGCGAGGTAGGCGCGCCCGTGGTCACGCTTCGCGACGTCTCCGTCACCCGCGGCACCACCAAAGCACTACACAACGTGAACCTGGAGGTCCGCCGGGGCGAGCGCATCGGCATCGTGGGCGGTTCTGGCTCCGGCAAGACCACCCTCCTGCACGTCATCGCGGGCTTGCGCGGCGTCGACTCCGGGGAGGTCCGCATCAACGGCGGCTGCCAGATGGTGTTCCAGGACCCCTACTCTTCCCTGGACCCGCGGATGCGGGTCGGGGCGTCGGTGGAGGAGGCGGGCGTCGATACGCGGCGGGCCCGCGAGGTGCTTGCCGCGGTGGGCCTCGAGGGCACCGAGCGACGCTTGCCCCGCGAGTTCTCCGGCGGGCAGCGCCAGCGCATCTCTATCGCGCGCGCGACCGCCGCCACCCCCGATATCCTGCTTGCGGACGAGCCCGTCTCCGCCCTCGACGCCACCCTGCGTAACCAGGTGCTCACCCTGCTCGACGAGCTCGCCTCCACCCTCGTGTTCGTCTCCCACGACCTCGGCGTGGTGCGCGCGCTGTGCCCTCGCACGATCGTGATGCACGAGGGCGAAATCGTGGAGGAGGGCCGCACGCAGGACGTCCTGCGTAATCCGCAGCACGAATACACGCGGCGCCTCATCGACAGCATGTTTTAGGCGCTACTGTGGGTGGGTATGAAGATCGTAGTAGTTGGTTCCATTAACGCAGACCTCACCGTCAACGTTGCCCGCCACCCTAACCCGGGCGAAACCCTACTGGGCGAAGGCGGCGGGCTCACCGCCGGAGGCAAGGGCGCCAACCAGGCGTGCGCAGCCGCGAAGCTGGGCGCGCATGTGGCGCTAGTCGGCGCGGTTGGTAAGGACTCGAACGCGGCACCGGCGCTCGCGCTCCTGGAGGTCGCGGGTGTGGACCTCACCCACGTCGAGCAGAAAGAGGAGGTCACCGGCCTTGCTGTGATCACCGTGGCCGCCGATGGCGAGAACACCGTCCTGGTCGTGCCCGGCGCGAACGCCGAGGTGGACGCGAACCACGTTGAGCGCCACGTCGCCGCCATCGAGGACGCCTCACTCGTGTTGCTGCAGGGCGAGATCCCCGCGGACGGCTTCGCCAAGGCGGTCGAGCTGGCGCAGGCCCACGGTGCGCGCGTCGTGGTCAACCTTGCCCCCGTCGTGGAGGTGGACCGCGCAGCACTGCTCGCCGCCGACCCGCTGCTCGCCAACGAGCACGAGGCCGGCCTCATCCTCGAGCAGCTCGGCGTCTCCCCGCAGGAGCCCCCGGAGCAGCTGGCCCAGCAGCTTCTCGACGCCGGCTTCGCCTCCGTCGTGCTCACCCTCGGTGCGGCCGGGGCGCTCATCGCCGACGCGGATGGGTTGCGCCCGGTGGCCACGCCTCGGGTGGAGGCCGTCGACACGGTTGGCGCTGGTGACGCGTTCGCGGGCGCGCTGTGCCACCGCCTGGTTGAGGGCGACACCCTGGACGAGGCCGCGAAGGTCGCGGCGAAGGTCGGCGCGATCGCTGTAACGAAGCCCGGCGCGCAGCCCTCCTACCCGAGCGCCGTCGAGCTAGACGCCTACGATTTCTAACAGCGCACCCAGCACGGTCTCGCCGTGTCTGCGCAACCCGTCGTGCTGCATGTGCGCGTTTTCCCACACGTTGATGCCGAGTGCCTCGGCGGTCTCGAGGGAGAACTGGCGCGGCACGTACATATCCTGCGTATAGACGGCCGCCGCGGTCCGAATCCCGTGGTCGGCTGCGTTGAACCCTGCAGCCCCGGCGTAAAGGTTGGGCCAATCGTCCTTGGCCGCCAGCTCGTGCGCTGCCTGTTTGAAGGGGCGCAGCGCCGGGTCCTCGTCGAATTGGAACGGGAAGACGTGCTCGCCGGTGAGCAACCCTTCGCCGGCGCCGAAGCCGGGAGTGCGCTCGGCGACGCGCTGCGCCGACCACGCGGTCGCACCCGGTACGGTACCGCCGTAGATGGATTCGTGGATCACCCCGTAGAGCGGGCCAGACTCGTAGCTGACCAGCGCGCCGATCTGCGCAAGCACGTCCGTGCGCATCGCACCATTCGGGTGGAAGGGGGCCTCGAGCAGCGCCGCGATCGTGCCTGCGCCGCCCTCCTGCCCCAACAGCGTGCCGATGGTCCGGAAACGCCGCGCGCTCAGCCGCTCCCCGGTTGGCAGGAACTCCTCGCGCTGCTCGAGGTGCTCGCACACCTCCGCGATGCGCTCCTGCGCCCACGGCACTGCCTCGAAGAGCTCCTCGTGGCGGGCCCGCACGGTGGCGAACGTCGCCTCGTACACCTCGTCCACGCCCCTGCTGATCGAGGGCAACCCACCCGTAAACAGCGCCGCACGCAGCGAGTCCGGGTAGCGCAGCATGTAGTGCACCAGGCAGAACCCGCCGAAGGACTGGCCCAGCACGTCCCACTGCGCCAGCCCCAGCGTGCGGCGCAGCGCTTCCGCGTCGTCCACGATGACGTCGGCGCGAAGACGGGTGAAGTCGATGGTGGCGTCGCCAAGCATGGCGCGATCGATGCGGGAGGAGCGGCCCGTGCCGCGCTGATCCAGCAGCACCACCTGGTAGCCGCGCTTGGTGGCGTACTCGATCCACTCGAAGCGCTCGCGTGGGCTCGGGAAACCTGGGCCGCCCTGGAGGAAGAGCAGCGCCGGCGCGTCCTTCGCGGTCGTGGCGCTGCGCACGATGCGCGCGAACAGCTGCACCCCCTCGCGCTCGAAGGGGACATCAACGCAGTGGAGAGAGGAAGCAAACAGAGACATGGCCCTCATGCTATACCCCCACTAGCATTGGGAGCCGTGACGCAACCACTGTTTTTTCATTCCCAGCACAATCCGGCCCACGGAGGCATCCCAGTTGTTGCCCCGTGGTTCGCACAGACCCTCGGCGAGCAGATGCACGGCTGGGCAACCAGCCTCGAGTGGCAACACGACGGCGACACGATGCGCGTGAGCCACGACAACTTCCACCTCGTCTTCCGCAGCCAGCTTGACGACGCCCGCTCGCGCTTCGAACTGACCATCACCAACGGGGCGACCACCCCGCGGCCCGTCCAGATCGCGCTGCACCCCTACTGGGCCTGCGACGCGGCAACCGCGGAGCTCTCGGGTGTCCAAGGCTCCCGCTTCCTCGACAAAACCGACGGCGAGTTGAAGACGGTGGAGGGCCCGCTGCGCTTCGGCAACGAAACCGACGCCGTGATTGCCGGAGCGACCAGCGCCGTCCTCCGCGACGCCACGCGCGAGCTCACGTTTACCTGCACCGGCACCGACCACCTCGTGGTGTGGAACCCCGGCCCCGACGTCTGCCGCGACGCCGAGGACCTCGGCGACGACGACTGGGCGCACTTCGTGTGCGTGGAGCCAGCGCTGCTCGGCGAAGACCGCCGCGGCGTGACCCTGATCCCGGGTGCTTCCGCGAGCATCGCGCTGGAGGTCGCCGTTGCAGCCCTACCCTGAGTACCACCTCCTCGCCGCTGAACGGCCGTGGTGGCGCGCGCTCATAGAGGCGCTGCTGCTCGTAGCGTTCTTCCTCACGCTGACGCTGGCTGCCTTCTTCTTCCTGGACGCCACCGGCGACATGGAATCTCAGCTGGCCATCGTGCTCAGCCTTGCGCTGACGCTGCCGGCGGCGTTCCTCGCAGCACGGGTGGCCGGACGCGATCCGGCGCTGCTCGTCAGCGTGGCGGGCCGCGTGCGCTGGCCAATCGTGCTTCGCAGCAGCCTGGTCATGCTGGTACTGTTCGGCCTGACCACGCCGTGGGAAGACATCGACCTCACGCCAATCCTGCTGATGTACGTGCTCATCACGCCGTTTCAGGCGGCGTCGGAAGAGTTCATGTTCCGCGGCGCTATCCCCCAGATCGTCGGCACGTGGGTGCGCTCGCCGTGGGTGGCGTACGCGGTACCGGTCATCCCCTTCGTGGCGTTGCACGAGTACAACTGGATCGGACTTACCGACATCCTCGTGTTCACCATCTGCGTCTCCGCCCTTGTCTGGTACACCGGCGGACTCGAGGCCGCAGTGGTGATGCACGCGTTTAATAATATCTCTGTTTTCTTCATCGAACCCGACGCCAGCCCTACCGAGCTTGGGTGGGTTGACCTGGCGTTTTCTTCCGCATTCACCATCGGTGCAACGCTGCTCCTCCTGGCTATCAACCGCCGAAAACGTCCGGACCCAACTAGCCATATCGTCCCGGATGCGGTTAACTAAGAGACTCACAATCTCAAGGAGCACCTCATGTCCAGCACCAATGCTGCACCCGCCTACCCCGACGACATGCACCCCGGACTCGTCCCCGGGATCAGCGTAGAAGAACAACGCAACCGATTCGGGGTGGACAAACTCGTCTTCGGTGTCACAGCGGTGCTCATCGTCGCGTTCATCATTTGGGGCATCGCCGCCCCAGACACCGTCGGCGAAGTCGCCGGCAACGCACTGAACTGGGGCATGTACAACTTCGGCTGGCTGTTTAACATCATCATGTCCGGCTGCGTCGTCCTGATGCTCGTCATCGCGTTCTCACGCTTCGGCACCATCAAGCTCGGCAAGGACGACGAGGAACCGGAGTACTCCTTCTTCTCCTGGATCGCCATGATGTTCGCGGCAGGTATTGGCGTCGGCATCTTCTTCTTCGGCCCCTCCGAACCCCTCAACCACTACATCACCCCACCACCGCTGACTGTCGACGCCGAAACCCCCGAAGCCCTGCACCAAGCCATGGCGCAGTCCCACTTCCACTGGGGCGTTTCACCGTGGTCAGCCTACGCACTCGTCGGCGGTGCCCTCGCCTACTCGACGTACCGCCGCGGCCGCGTCTCCCTCATGTCCTCCATCTTCACCCCGCTGACCAAGGGTGGTGCCGCGTGGACCGGAAAGATCGTCGACATCCTCGCGATCGTCGCCACCCTCTTCGGCACCGCGGCCTCCCTCGGCGTTGCGTCCCTGCAGATCACCGAGGGCGTCTCCATCGTCGGCGGCATCGAGGTGTCCACCGGCGTGCTCATCGCCATCGTGATGCTGCTGTCTACCGGCTTCATGATCTCGGCCGTCTCCGGCGTGTCCAAGGGCGTGCGCATCCTCTCCAACATCAACATCACGCTGACACTCGGCGCGATCTTCTTCGTGTTCGTCACCGGCCCGACCCTGTTCCTCACGAACCTGATCCCGTCCGGCACGATCGCGTACGTCGACAAGTACATGGACATGGCGTCCCGTTCGCTGACCTGGGGCACGGAAACCCTCGACTTCCAGTCGGCCTGGACCGCCTTCTACTGGGCATGGTGGATCGCGTGGACCCCGTTCGTCGGCATGTTCATCGCCCGCATCTCCCGCGGCCGCACGCTGCGACAGTTCGTCATCGTCACCATCGTCGTACCGACGACCGTGCTCATCCTCGCGTTCACCATCTTCGGCGGCACCACCATCTCCTTCAACCGGGACAACATCCCAGGTTTTGACGGCACCAGCTCCACCGAAAGCGTCCTCTACGCCATGTTTGAGCAGCTACCGCTGTACAGCATCACCTCGGTGCTCCTGATCGTCATCCTCTCGATCTTCTTCATCACCTCAGCCGACTCCGCCTCCGTCGTCATGGGCACCATGTCTTCCAAGGGCGACCCGGCACCGAAGAAGCTCATCGTGTTGTTCTGGGGCGCATGCATGATGGGCATCGCCGTCGTCATGCTGCTCACCGGCGGCGAAGACGCGCTGTCCGGCCTGCAGTCCCTGACCATTCTCTCCGCGCTGCCCTTCTCCGTCATCCTGATCTTCATCGGCATCGCCTTCCTGCGGGATCTCTCCACCGACCCACTCGCGATCCGCAACACCTACGCGCGCTCCGCGATGCGCGCCGCTGTGATCAAGGGCCTCGAAGAATACGGCGACGACTTCGAACTCACCGTCAACCAAGCCGACGAAGGCAAGGGCGCCGGCGCCGACTTCGACTCCACCGCCGCCCACGTCACCGACTGGTACCAGCGCACCAATGAGGACGGCGAAAACGTCGGCTACGACTACGAAACCGGCACCTGGGCCGACGGCTACGAAGCCGAAGACTCCGATTCTGAGTCTGAGTCTGGGTCTGGGTCTGGGTCCAAGAAGGACTAGCTCGGCAGGGCGCCGACCAGCTCAGCTCATCAGAGCCCTTTGCGCAAATGGGAGTAACAGGATTGTAGTAATCCCCGTTTCGGGGAGCGCGGACATTTTGTTGGAGTGTTGAGGGCTGGAAGGTATTCCGATGCCCGCAAAGTTCCCCGACACCGTCCGCGAGTCCGCGGTCGACAAGTACTTCGAAGGCATGACCACCCCCGAGGTCT
>NZ_JAEUWV010000049.1:0-961 GCF_024102595.1 Corynebacterium lipophilum | reverse complement strand
CGACGACAAGGGCGCCTTGAAGTCTTGTGATTTCCAGGCTCCTGAAGACCTGAAGGAAACCACTGTCTACACGGCCGCTGTGGTCAGTGTGGATCCTGCGTCGGGTGAGCCTTCTGATCGTTGGGAGCTCGCTGACTCGTTTACGGCGGTTGTTCCTGCGCCGTTGCCGCTGGGTTCGAGGTATGACGACTACGTTGCCGATGAGGTAGCGCCGTTGTTCAAGAAGCTGCCGGACAATGTCGCTGAAGGTGCTGCACCGAAGTACTCGGCGGAGGGCTTGCCTGATGGGCTGACGATTGATGAGGCAACCGGCAAGATCACTGGTACTCCAACCAAGGCTGGTACGACTGAGGTGACTGTAACCCGTACGGTTGATGTTACGGTTGAAAAGTCAGTGCCGGTTGTTGATGAGAATGGCAACCCGGTCTACGAAAATCCGGGCGAGCAAGATCCGGAAAAGCGTGTCGAGAAGACTGAGAAGAAGACGGTTACCGAATCTCGTCAGGAGAAGGTTGTTACCAAGATTGTGGTAACGGATTCCCCGCTTGCAGCTGGTACGGCTGGTACGGAGTACACCCAGGATGTGAAGCCGGAGGGCTTCGGCCCATTGCCGCAGGGCTTTGAGGTGAAGGAAGGTTCGATTGCAGTCGAGGGTCTTCCGGAGGGCTTGAAGTTCGAAAACGGCAAGATCACTGGCACGCCGGAGAAGGCTGTTGAGGCTTCTGAGGAGAAGCCGAATGTGACAGTGAAGTACGTTCTGGTTGATCAGGACGGCAAAGAAACTGAGCACATGGATGTTGTGCCGCTGAATATCGCGCCGACGACCGATGCGTATGAGCCGAAGTATGAGGACGGTAAGGGTAAGCCGGGCGAGGATGCTACGGTTCCTGCTCCGAAGTTCACTGACAAGGACGGTAAGGACACCAAGGCTCCTGAGGGTGCGAAGTTCACTCCTGGTGAC
>NZ_JAEUWV010000048.1:0-983 GCF_024102595.1 Corynebacterium lipophilum | reverse complement strand
TATGAGCGTCCTGCCCAGCCGTGTCGGATGGCCCAGGAGGGGTTGAAGTCGGTGTCGATGCCGGTGTCGTAGACTTTCGGCCGGCCGTCGGGTGAGTTGGCTTGGTCGCGTTCACGCATGTGTGCCTGGCGGGCGTGTGCGTAGCCTGCGTGGCCGAAGTCTTGCTCGATTGCTAGCGCCAGCGGGTCATCGTGGTGTTGGGTGTGCAGGTAGAGCCACCAGTCCATGATGATTCGCTGGTGTTCGTCAAATGTGCCGCGGTGGGCTCGGGCGAGGTGTTTTAGTTGTGCGTTTATGCCGCCTTCCAGGCTGTTTGTGGTGGTCTTTAGCGTGGTCGTGGTGCGGTGTGGTGGGTTGAGCCAGACGAAGAGGTGGCCTTGTTGGTAGAGACGCTCGAATCGGCGGTAGGCTCTGCGGGCTCTGGGATGGGTGTACCACCATTGCTGGTTGTCGCGGATACGTTTTGGGATCTCTTCTGGGGCGACTTGGTTGCGGTAGGTGCGTTGTTTGAGCCAGTCACCGTAGAGGTCATGGAAGCGGTTGAGGCGAAGTACCCAGGTGATTGCCTGGTCACGGGTGGTGATGTGGGTCAGCTGGTTGCCGAGGCGAAGGAGTGCTTTGTGTGCGGTGATTGTGGGTTGGCGTGTGGTGTCTTTGATGGTGTCGCGGCGTACGTGGACGAGGCAGCGTTGAATGGAGGCGTTTGGCCAGCATTGTTTGATGGCTTTGTGAGCGCCACCGGAGCCGTCTGTGGTCACGACGAGGGGTTCGGCGATCATGTCGAAGAGTTTGGCGTAGTCGTAGGCGGTTTCTCGTGTGCACCAGTGCCAGGCGACGACGTGCTCGCTGGTTGCAGCGACAAGCAGGCATTTTTTGTGGAAGTAGGTGCCGTCAATAAAGAGCTGGTCGTAGACGCGGTACGGGTCCGGTTTGCACGGGACGATGATGAACCAAAAGTAGGTGAACCAGCGGATGAGTGTGCG
>NZ_JAEUWV010000047.1:0-1057 GCF_024102595.1 Corynebacterium lipophilum | reverse complement strand
GCCGATGGTGATCTCACCACGCGTACTACACCAAGGAGGATTGGAACGTTGACGATGGATGAGTGCGTTGAAATCCAGCAGTTACGCAAGGAAGTCTCCGCGTTGATGCAGCAAAAGCGCAAGCTCGAACTCGATGCGAAGCGTCGGGAGGAAGCTATGCAGCGTGCCCTGGATAAGGCAACAGAAAGAGCAGAGCGGGCTGAGCTAGCCACTGATGTGTTGGGAAAAGCTTTAGCGACCATGCCAGGGCAACATGGCGTGGACTCAAACGTGGCGGAAGGGTCCTTACTCAAGACCAACAACGCCTCTACGACCAAGGACAACACGCAGAAGAAACACTGATTGACCAGTTAGTTGACTGTGGCTATTCGAAAACTCACGCAATGCGCATCATCGGAGTCTCACGCAGCCGCGTGTTCTATCAAACGAAGCCACGCCCACGTGTTGCCGATCCAATTGCCTACGACAAACGACGGATCAACCGACTGTCCGATACCACTGTCGAGCGCATCTTGGAATTGTTAGACGCCAATCCACATTCCGGGGTGGACCAGGTATTTTACGCCGCGTTAAACAACGGGATTTACCTGGCAAGCCTGCGCAGTTTCTACCGAGTTGCCAAAAAACATGGACGATTGCTCTACCAACGACACAACACCAAAGCCAAGCAAGCTCAACGCAAACGAAACGCCTCCCCGCCACATGTACGCGCCACAGCACCTGGCCAGGTACTGTGCTGGGACATTACCTTCTTGCCTGGACAATACGTCGGACAAAACTTTGCATGCCACACGGTCATTGACCTGTACTCCCGCGCAATCGTTGGCTGTGTCGTAGCAGAACGCGAAAACAGCCACGTAGCAGCAGCAATGTTTGACGACATCCTGACTCGTTTTCCCCACGTGAAAACCGTGCACTCTGATAACGGCAGTGCGATGACAAGCAAACGCCTCGGCAAACTCTTCGCCAAACACGGTGTGGCCCGCTCATTTAACCGGCCTCACACCAGCAACGACAATCCGCATACCGAGTCGGTGTTCCACACCATGAAAGGCAG
>NZ_JAEUWV010000046.1:0-1333 GCF_024102595.1 Corynebacterium lipophilum | reverse complement strand
GGGGCCGACCCCTGAAAAGTAGACACCATGGGGTGGTCAAATAATGGGTTCAACTCTAGCGTATCGCTACGCGCAACGAGATTCGTACTCGCAAGGAGTCAAATACTTGCACCAAGAATGCCGTCGGCTGGTGTTGTAACGCACACACCACGCAAAGACATCGCGGCGACATATCAACTGGTTTGCAAAGACTTTGTTGTCCTTGAGCACTTCTCGCTTCAACGTCGCGTTAAACGACTCCGCCAACGAATTATCAGCACTCGTGCCAACCGCACCCATCGACTGGGTTACCTGCAAGCGGCGACACGTCGCCTGAAACTGCGACGAGGTATATACACTGCCGTGATCTGAGTGAAAAATCGCCCCAGCAAGACTTCCACGACTACGACGGGCATGCTCGAGTGCTTCTTCTACCAGCTCAGTGCGCATGTGATCGGCAATCGCGAAGCCTACAAGTCGCCTGGAGTAACAGTCGATCACCGTTGCTAAATACATATTCGCCCCACCGGCAACCGGTAGGTAGGTGATATCGCCGACAAGGACCATATTAGGCGCTTGTGCGGTGAAGTTACGCTTGACTAAGTCGGCAAACACCTTCCGGTTGCGGGCTGATCGCGTGGTGGTGACGTTGCGTTTTTTCGTGTAGCCACGCAGGCGCAGCAAGCGCATAATCCGGGCGATACGCTTGTGGTTTACCGGATCATTATCGAGGTATTTGTCACTGTAGTTCAGCTCAGCGGCGATGCGTTTCGCACCGTAGAGTTGGTCTTTTTCCTCGAAGATCGTCTTGACCTTTACTCCCAGAAGTGCATCGGCCACCTGGCGGCGTTGCCGCCTAGGCTTGGTGGCTTTCCACTTGTAGTAGGAGCTTCGGTTGATATCGAGCACCGTGCACATCCGCTTGACCGAGTACTCGGTGCGGTGGTCATCAACAAACCGGAAGCGGATCACCAGTTTGTCTCTTCCATGAAATACTTCGCTGCCTTGCGCAAGATGTCGCGTTCTTCTCTGAGCTTGGCGTTTTCGCGTTCGAGCTGGCGAAGTCGTTCTGCGTCCGTCAGCATCTTTGCTTCGTTGACAGGGGTTGTTGTTTGAAAGGATTGGGCTTTGGCACCGGTGCCGAGTCGTTGGACCCACGCACGTAGTGTGGCGCGGTTGATGCCTAGGTCTTCGGCCGTGGTTCTTAGTGAGGCCTCTGGCGTGTTCTCGTACATGGCAACGGCGTCGCGCTTGAATTGCTCCGAATATGTTTTCCGTGGCATTAGGGTAGGTTACCTTTCTCCGACACTGTGTTGTCGGTTTCAGAGGTGTCTACCTAACGGGGGTCAGGTCC
>NZ_JAEUWV010000045.1:0-1385 GCF_024102595.1 Corynebacterium lipophilum | reverse complement strand
GGGTTAAGGGTCAAAAAGTGTGTCCGGAATCGCGGATTTTCACGGATTGACCTGTAGGTTTCCGGAAAGTATATGCTCCGGAAGCATATATCTAGCCCCCGACGGGAAATCCTCGGTGTGGCAGCCGTGATGTGCTATGCGCGGCGTGGTGTGGTGTCGCAATGTCGAAGAACCAACCACGCTGCCACTGCGGCGGTGAAATGAAACGCAACGGCACCACCAGCAAAGGCACCACCAGATGGCGCTGCAAACAATGCGGCGCCTCCAGCGTCAAACGTCGAAACGACATCACCAACGCGGCAGTGTTCACCCAGTTCATCGAGCATTGCACCACCGCAATATCACTCGACGACCTAGCCAAACGAAACGGTGTTAGCCGCGCCACCATGAAGCGGCGCTTCAAGTGGTGCTGGCTCGTTGATGTGCCTGACCCCACCGCCGGCCACCACAAGCGGATCTACGACCAGGTATTTCTCGATGGCACCTACACCGCCGGTGGCTGCCTGATCGTCGCGGCGACCATCGACCACGTGATCGCCTGGCACTGGTGCAAACACGAAACCACCCGCGACTACCAACTGCTGCTTGAACACATCGAAGCCCCACTCATCGCCGTCATCGACGGCGGCCAAGGCGCATACAGCGCAATCAAAAAGTGCTGGCCGACTACGAAAATTCAACGCTGCCTCGTCCACGCCCAACGCGTGGTCCGCCGCTACACCACCACCAACCCACGCACCGATGCCGGGCGCACCATCTACCGACTTGCGCTGAAACTGACCCGGATCACCACACTGGATGAAGCCGCCGCGTGGGGTGTGCAACTGCACGAGTTTTCAACGATCTACCGGGAATGGATGAACGAGAAAACCATGATCAAAGACCCCAAAACAGGTGCATGGACCCGCGTGTGGACCCACCACAACGTGCGCAAGGCCTACAACAGCCTCAACCATCTTTGGCGGTCCGAGATGCTGTTTGTCTACCTCAACCCGCCAGCAGGAGTCCTTGCGCCCGAGCGGATCAAATCCACCACCAACAGCTTAGAAGGCGGCATCAACGCCCAGCTCAAACTGCTCGCCAGAACCCACCGCGGCAGATCAGGCGAACGACAACGCCGCATGCTGGATTGGTGGCTCTACTTAAAAACGGAACTGCCTGACGATCCAGTACGAATCGCCAGGCAGTCCGACTGGGGCCAGGGCCAACTCGCCAAAGTATCCACCCTGACCCAAACCGAGAACCAAGCCGACCACGAAACAGGACGCCCAGCCCTCTACGACAACGCTATCGACACCGACTACACCCACTCAATCGGCATTCAAAAAGGCCAAATCTAACCCCCGCGACACGCCGAGCCAGACACACATTTTGACCCTTAACCC
>NZ_JAEUWV010000044.1:0-1645 GCF_024102595.1 Corynebacterium lipophilum | reverse complement strand
TGCTATGTCCATAGGGTTTTTGGACACGGAGTCCGGTGTCTTTTTGGACACGGAATCCATGGTGTTCTTGGGCACTTCTAGCGGCTTACGGTTGCAGCCTGCGTTTCGGCCGGGGCTTGGATAATTTCGGGTTCATCCGCGGTGGTTGGCGATGTTTCATTCCTTCGACGAGGTTAATGTTGATCTGACCACCTGGCGGCCTGTGGCTCAACGTGATCGGAAGGGGCACGCTGAAGAGGAATTCACCATCATGGGCCGTGTAGAACTCCGCAACATTATCGACTGTGACTGTCGAGTAGAGCCGACGGTTTTTAAACCTCAGACCAATGTAGAGACCGAAACCGCATACGCGTACAACGCCGTCTTTGCTCACGCAGAGCTGGTCTGGGATGCCCCAATGGTTTGTTGATTGTGGCGTCGGCGCCGTTAGTGTGGAGGTGTCGGTGGGAGGTATGCCTTGCTGAGCTGCCATGTCATCGGTGTTGGCCTCGTGTGAAGTTGCCGCTTCCACGGGGCCGTTTGGCATTTTGGATATAGCTTGAGGATTGTGTGCTTGGTTATAGGCAACTACGCGGGCCCAGATTTGATCAGGATCGAGTGGATGCGTAGGCGACGGTGCCTTGGGGAAGGTATCGAAAGCCTGGCGTGGTGTGATATGCATCTTGCCGACCAGCAGTGATTGGTGCCGTCGTTGTTCGTTGTATACCTGGCGATATTCGGCCAGATAGGTGTTGACCTCAGCAAGGCTTGCTGGGTGGCGTGCATCGAGGAACTGGGTCAACGTACGGTGAGATCGCTCGTCTTTTCCCTGGGTTGTCGGTGCGAAACCAGCAATAGCAAGTACGCCTTGGCTGGCGAGCCAAGTTTCAGTAGCAGAGAGAAAACCCCGGTGGTAGGTGGCGAACGCATCGCCATTGTCAGAAAGGATTTCTTGGGGTTTGCCGTAGGCGGCGAACGCTGCGGCCAGCGTAGCGCGCGCATCAGTACCGTTTTCCGGTAGAGCGAATGCTGTGGTTCCGACATCAAATCTGCTGGCATCATCGATGATCTGGTAAATCGTGACATGCGTGTGGGCATGGTCGAAGAGGCGATAGACCAGTCCATCGATTTGCCAGAGTTCACCGACGAAATCACGGGCGAAGCGCTTATAGGAACTCCGCGGCCGTTTGCGGGCATTGGCATCAACAAATCCCAGCTCATACAGCCACGAGGCGATTGTGGACCGCGATGGGGTGCGATCTGCACCGACAGAGTCGAACAAGAAGTAGTAGATCGACCAAGGGCCATAATCCAAGCCTTGTTCCATCAACTGTTGCCTGGCGTGAATGACTGCGATTTTGTCGGCCTCGTCAAATTTCTTCATCGGATTCTTCGGGGCAGTCGAATCCGGCACGATACCTGCTCGGCCTTTCTGCGCTATCCGGTTTTTGATGTTGTGGTACGTCTGTCGCGAGATCCCCAATTCTTTGCAAAACTGTGTGACCGTCTTGCCGTCACGAACGGGATCGAAATCTGCGACCTTTCTACGTTTATGCAATGGAATAGCCATCCGGCTATTCCACCGCCGTAACCGTCCAAAAAGCCACTAGACATCCCGTCCAAAAACATCCTGGACTCCGTGTCCAAAAAGTCCCTAGACATCACA
>NZ_JAEUWV010000043.1:0-1700 GCF_024102595.1 Corynebacterium lipophilum | reverse complement strand
GTGTAAAGTGTCAGCACCTCGTGCACGTTGAGTGTCATCAGGTTGTGCACACTGGGTGTCAGGAGGTTGTGCACACTGTGTCCCATGGGTGTGTGCACAGTCCTGCGTGTTTTAGTGGAGTAGTTTGTCTGGGCTAATGGTGGCGAATCGTTTTTGGGCTTTTTCGTGTTTGATACGCCATTGTTTGGGTGGATCCTTCATCCACACGCCTTTGATGTTGTAGGAGTTGATGTATGCCTTTGTCTTTGCGATAGCGACCACGGGAAGTGGGATCGACAAAGCGAGTTCACCGTCTTCGGCATCCCAAAAGCCAAGTTCGCTTTCTGTGGCTGTGCGGTGGAAACTTCTGTTTCTCATCGATCGGGGAACAGCAATGCGCATCCCTTGGAAAAACACCATCTGATTAGCTTCAGTGACAGTCACTGTACCGAAACCGTTGTCATCTGAGTCAGCAATACTGGGGCATGAATAGCCTGTGACTCCACCGTTTCGTTTCGGACGTGGTGGTTTTTCATCCTGGCGGATAACCCCTGAGGTGAGGTAAGCGTTACGACGTTGAAGCGCGTAGTTTTCTGCTTTCTGCTTTAGCACCTCCAGTGGGATCGGGTCTTGAGGTGGCACAACCCCAACAAGGTGCCACGCTGTGGCCGGGGTGACACACTCTGGAAGGCCCTGGTGTGGGCGCCGGTTATTGTATTGATCTCGATACTTATCGATCAGCACCTCGCACTGCTTCAGTGTTTTTGGTTTGTGTGCCTCCAAGAATCTAAACAGTGTGCGGTGTGAACGCTCGTCTTTACCTTGAGTTTGCGGGTTGCGTGGCCTGCCGGAAATACTCAAGCACCCAACCGATGCCAGGTAGGCTTCCAAGGGGCCAACAACACCGTTGCGTAGCTGGTTAAAAGCAGCCCCATTATCACTGAGAAGTTCATGCGGGGCACCAAAGGTGGCAATGGCCTTGCGTACAGCATCTGTGGCATCTTTAGAGTTTTCGTGTGCCGCATAGGCGCAGGTACCGACATCGAAGCGGGTAGCGTCATCGATGATTTGATAGATGGTGGCAGGTGTTCGTTTGTCGTCGTGGAGGCGATAGTAAAACCCATCAATTTGCCACATGTGCATGGCTTGACCACGCTGGAAACGAACACGGGTGATCTTGGGGCGTTTCTTCGGGTTTGATTCCACAGCTCCTGCCGCACGCAACAGGCGAGCAATCGTGGATACGGACGGCACCGGATCTGCTAGCTCTCCTGATGCAATACCTTCAAACCGAATGGAGATGGGACCATAGTCCCAGCCCTGGGTTTTCAAACGCTTCCGGATCACAAGCAGTGCTGCGGTCACGTGCTCGTCGTAGGTCCTTGCTGGGGTGATCGGGGCGCTGGAATGCGGATGCAACGCGGCACCTGCTTCCTCATCGTATCGGGCACGGATGTTGTAGAACGTGCGGCGGGAGATCTTCAACTGTTCGCAAAACGCGGTGATAGATAGACCGTGACCGTCGAAGGGATCGAACTCAATAATTTTCCGGCGAATCTCCGGAGGAATTGCCTTACTCATTATCCGATTGTGCCCGACACACAGCATAAAAGGTCACGAAACTGTGCACAATGTCATGACATTAGGTGTAAACAATGTCATGACCTTAAGCGTGCACACTGTCATGACTTTAAGCGTGCAAAAGGTAGTGACACATAACA
>NZ_JAEUWV010000042.1:0-1735 GCF_024102595.1 Corynebacterium lipophilum | reverse complement strand
CCCGACGCTTCGCATCGAGTTCGAGCTTGCGCTTTTGCTGCATCAACGCGGAGACTTCCTTGCGTAACTGCTGGATTTCAACGCACTCATCCATCGTCAACGTTCCAATCCTCCTTGGTGTAGTACGTGTGGTGAGATCACCATCGGCAACCATTGCTGTCCAGCGTCGCATGGTGTGGTCAGCAAGTCCATGTTCAATTAACCACGCTTCTTTCTGGCCATACGGCACCAGCTGATATTCAATGACCATCTCACGAATGTAGTCGGGTGAATACCTTCCCCGATATGCTTCATCAACGCTGCGTTTGGCTCGTTGAATACCATCTAAACCATCAGCGGTGGACTTTGATAACTGCAATGTGCGGGCCCAGCGCTTAATGCTGCAGGACTGGATTTCCTGTCGGGCGCACCACGGGCCTTTCGTGCCGTACGGCAACCGGTTATAAATCGTGATCATTTGTCGCTGCTGTGCTGGATGAAACCACCTGCCAGAGCCAGTAGTGCGGTACGGGGAGAACACGACTGCTACTGCTTGAAGTGAGGCCAACGTGTCTTCATCGAGTACTTGCCCCGCTGCCAGCACACGCGGTGGCATTGCTAGGATCTCTTTGACTTCCTCGCGTGATGTTTTAGTCTTGCCCCCGTGGGTCCTTACCGGGGTTGCAACGGTCGGTGGTGACGTCAACGCTGACGGCACCAACTCAGGCAACTGTGGGTCGGTCATGAACAAAACCTCCTATGGATTGACGTTCACAACCATCCTGGCACTAAGGGGAAATACCGGAATTTGGTGTACCGATCTCGCACAACCAGAAATAGTTCATGATCTTCGGGGAACTTTCCTGAGCTACCAGTCAGTTTCCATTCCGGTCGAGGTGTTAGAAGCGTGCGATGCAGGTCGCCCATTTCTGCCCAGCCTGGCCGATTTTCAGCGACCAGCATCGCACTCCATTAATCCCACGCTTTTAACCCGGCACCAGAAACCTAAGGAAGCTGCCTGTACGTTAGCTGTGCACCACAATCCAGCACAGGACAACAACGACCTGGGGAAACGTAAACCCTCCAAACGAAAACCTCGAATTTGGTGCGCCAGTCCAACACTCCACCCCAAAAGAAGGGCTTAAGGGACATTTTGTGTGTATAAATCTATCCGGTTTCCCGGGATGACCTCGACCAACAACCCGATATGGTTTTCAAAACAGTTCCATTCGCGCGTTTTGAGAAATCAACACCGAATGACGTCAGGTGTGTGGTATGGAGTCTGCGGGTATTGCAGGGCCCAGCGAGATCGAGACTTTAGGGGACAAGAACCAGCCGTCAGCGTGCGTTGGGGGCGGCCGTATACGGTCAGGGAGACGAGCAAAGCCGTTGACGTGCACAATTCCGGCCACATCGAGGGCAGGGCTGCGTATTGTCACCCTCCGTGTACCTACAACAGTCGTTATGCCGTTTACCGGTATGTGCGGCTTCTAGGCATGTCCTTGAGCGAGCTGGCATACAGCTTGGGGCGAGAGGTGAGCTTGCGTGCGCGGCGTCCTGGATGGGTGGTCGAAAGAATTCGATACCGGCATTGATAGTCAGTGGAACCCCAGCGTAGGTGTGAGAAAACGGGTTAAGCGACAAAATGTGTGCTTTTTTGGATATGGATTCCAGGTCCTGCCTGGGCCTACGGCGGGACAGTGCTCGTTGAATCGGGATTCCCTGCCGTAGACCGGAAGGTCCACCACTTCAGGCG
>NZ_JAEUWV010000041.1:0-1751 GCF_024102595.1 Corynebacterium lipophilum | reverse complement strand
GCCTGTCTATGCTCAGCGATGGTCGTATAACCATCACCAAGTGTCGACTTCAACCTTGTATGGATATAGAAGTCAATGTAGGACTCAATATACTCGCGCATCTGCGCAACTGTCATCTGCGACGTATGCGCCCTGCCTTTGAGTAGTTCTTGTTTCATCGTGCCGAAGAACCCTTCTGTGCGCGCGTTATCACCACTGGTGCCCTTCCTGGATAGTGACGGGATGTAGCGCCACCTGGCCCGACACCACTTGCCTTCCTGACACTTCGGACAGTCCAGGCGGTTATGCGTGTGATCGGTAATCAACTTCACCCACTTAGTGCTGCGGTAGAGTCCACCCCGGTCAGAATGGATAATTGGCTGCACCCCGTCAGGTTTTACCGCATCAATACGCGCGATCATGTCTGCGACCAGATCATGATTCGGTGATGTCGACATGGTCACCGCAATGGGCATTCCGTCATAGAAGTCAATAGCGGCAGACAGATAGAGTTTGCCGTCTGGGCAGTGGATTTCTGTGACATCGGTACCGATTTTTTCCCACGGTGTATCAGCATGAAAATCATGGATTAATCCCTTGGCATCAGCGTGGGTGCGAAAGTGCTCAGATAGCTCGATGACTTCAGGCGTTGGCTGCTGTGCGGTGTCGTGACATGCACACGCAGTGGTGCGGGGTTTGACCAACAGGAGGTTTGCTGGACTGTGGGCGGTCTCACCGGTGTAGGACGAGTACTTCGTTGACTGCTTCGCCGGTGGCCTGCATGCAAGTTCACCCATTAACTCACGCACGATCTTTTCCGATACCCGATGTCCTCGAGCTTTCAGCCAGGCATGGATACGCCGATACCCATAGCTTTGATTCGACTCAGCAACTGCTTGCAGGATCATCGGTTTGTACTGCTCACGACGCGCACTACGCCGGGCCAGCACACGCTGATGCTTGCCCTGGTGGTGATAAAACGTTGACTCGGCAATACCAACAAGCTGACACGCTTTCTTGATAGAGACACCGCGGGCGTCCGTGATGGCAACAACGACGGCGGCCTTCGCCGCTGTCGTGAGTACACCGTCACGGACGGTGACTTTTCCCTGCGTCTCACCACCCATGAGTACTTCAATAATCGCGTCTTTGACTGCTTGGCGGTCACGTTCATCAGCCAGCATCTTTTTCAACACTTCCGGATCATCCGGCAAAGCATCCAAGTCAGGTATTGGGCCAGGCCCGGGCAACCACTCATCAACCGGGCGTGGCGGTGTCGCAGTGTTGCGGTTGATGGTGGTTCGTTGGTGTTTGCGGGCTCGTTTGGTTTTGCGGTTATAACTCACGCGTTTCATTGTGGCTTGATATGCCGCATCGAACGTCATCGACGCTGCGTCGTTGCGTTCTTCTTCGTCAGGCCATAATTCACGCGTCCACCTGCCTACCGAGTGAAATGACACCTGGAACTCCGCCGCGATCCGGCGCAGTGACTTCGTGGAGGTCAGTCTGCGCGCGACGGCTTTGGCGATCGCCTCCGCGGTTGGGGGACCATCAGATCGGATGTAGCCGTTGCGTCTGTCAGTAATCCAGTTTTTCACCGAGCCTGCTGCGGGGCGTCGGCCGGTAACGTGTGCTACCCAGTCGCAGACCTCGGGGGTGGTCATGCCTTCGAAGTACTTGTCGACCGCGGACTCGCGGACGGTGTCGGGGAACTTTGCGGGCATCGGAATACCTTCCAGCCCTCAACACTCCAACAAAATGTCCGCGCTCCC
>NZ_JAEUWV010000040.1:0-2199 GCF_024102595.1 Corynebacterium lipophilum | reverse complement strand
CCGACGGCATTCTTGGTGCAAGTATTTGACTCCTTGCGAGTACGAATCTCGTTGCGCGTAGCGATACGCTAGAGTTGAACCCATTATTTGACCACCCCATGGTGTCTACTTTTCAGGGGTCGGCCCCCTCTACGACAACGCTATCGACACCGACTACACCCACTCAATCGGCATTCAAAAAGGCCAAATCTAACCCCCGCGACACGCCGAGCCAGACACACATTTTGACCCTTAACCCTTTAAATGGATATAATTAGACCCATGTTGATTTCAGGTACCGCTTTCTTGCGGTTGCGCACCAACCGCTAAGGCGGTTTCCTACCCCGTAGGTTAAAAACCGCTCCGGTCCTTTAGCCGGGCGGCTATTTGTCATGCCCGGCTCCCTTTCAAATCCAAGGAGCACACCTGATGTCTGCATACGGACACGGCCGTCACGAGCATGGCCAAAATTTTCTCACCAACCACAAGATCATCAACTCCATCATCGACCTTGTGAAACAAACCTCCGGCCCCATCATTGAGATCGGACCAGGAAGCGGTGCCCTCACTCACCCGATGGCCCACTTGGGGAGGGCGATAACGGCAGTTGAAGTGGACGCAAAACTAGCTGCCAAAATCACACAAGAAACCTCCTCGGCGGCGGTCGAAGTGGTCCATGATGATTTCCTTAACTTCCGGTTACCCGCCACTCCCTGCGTCATTGTGGGAAACATTCCCTTTCACCTCACCACTGCCATTCTTCGAAAGTTGCTGCATGCGCCAGCATGGACTGACGCTGTACTCCTCATGCAGTGGGAAGTCGCTCGCCGCCGGGCCGGGGTAGGCGCAAGCACGATGATGACGGCTCAGTGGTCCCCATGGTTCACATTTCACCTGGGTTCTCGGGTACCAAGGCATGCTTTCCGGCCACAGCCAAACGTTGACGGGGGGATCTTAGTGATCCGCCGGGTGGGTGACCCGAAGATTCCGATAGAGCAGCGCAAAGCCTTTCAGGCGATGGTGCACACCGTTTTCACTGCCCGGGGACGCGGGATAGGGGAAATTCTCCGAAGGGCAGGGTTGTTTTCATCACGTTCAGAAACACAATCATGGTTGCGCTCGCGAGGAATCGACCCCGCGACCCTACCTCCCAGATTGCACACCAACGACTGGATCGATCTCTTCCAGGTGACTGGTTCCTCTCTACCTCACCATCGACCCATTTCACCATCGGGAAGTAGTCAACGACCTCCTCAACGGAAAAACCGAAGCCGGCGGCGTTAATCCCCACCAAAACCGAAATCCACCAGTAGTACTAAAAGGGCTCTTCCGGTTTTAGAGTGCATTGATTAGTTCGCCGGGGGTTCGGGCGTGGCACAAGATATTGGGGTCCTTGGCTTTGTAGGAAAAAGGTATCTAATCCATCCGTACAAAACTAAGGACCTACTGTGCAGCCTAACGGAAATGTCATCGTCGATACCATCTGCCGCACCGCAAAACTAGGAACTACTATCACCGGTGCCACAGAAAACGGTGACGTCACTGTTATTGAAGCCGAACCCGTCGAGCCGATCAATGAATGCCCTACCTGCGGGCAGCCTGGAGTATTCCGCGACCACGTCATCCGCAGCCTGGTCGATCTGCCCATCGTCGGCCACCCAACAACTTCATGTGCGCCTTCCACGCTACCGGTGCACCAACAAGCGTTGCTTGCAGAAGATCTTCCGTGCTGGCCTTGCCTGCGCGCCCGACAATTCAAAGACCACGGACCAGGTGACCCACTGGATCCTGCAACGACTCTGCCTAAATCGGATGAGCGTTGCCGCTGCACCCAAGTCATTAGGCCTGGGGTGGGATATGAAGTGTCCCAGGTTTTGTTCCGTTTGATGAAACCCGTTTTTGAAACAACGTACGGAGCACAACGCACGCCGATGCCAAAGCTTCCGCAACATCGACTACCTCATCAAACCCACGACAGTGGGATTCACACCCTCAATCCCCACGCGTGCACTCGGGCTTAAGGGACATTTTGTGTGTGTAAATCTATCCGGTTTCCCGGGATGACCTCGGCCAGCAACCAGATATGGTTTTCAAAACAGTTCCATTCGCCCGTTTCGAGAAATCAACACCGAATACCACCACACCTGTGGTATAGGCTCCGACCGTGGTGCGGTAAGGCCAATTGCTATGGCAATCACAAACCGGCCGTCTTGCCCACTA
>NZ_JAEUWV010000004.1:0-128256 GCF_024102595.1 Corynebacterium lipophilum | reverse complement strand
GTGGGGGTTTGTGTGGTTTTGTGGTGGTGGGGGCGTTGTGGACTACTTTCAGGGAGATTTTTGTGATTGAATAAATGTCTGTCAGTTTGTGGATCCGTGTTCAGATGGTCTTCAGGCTGCTTCGAATATCTCCTACGATTTTTAAGGATTGAGCCGTTGCAAAACGCACATCTTAAGAAGCGAATCATGGCCGGCCTGATTTCAGGCGCAATGATTGCAGGTGGCGCAGTTGTCGTCGCCCCGGACGCAAGCGCAGACGAGCGCATTACGAGCACGTACTCTTCGTTGCCGAACGATAAGTACGCTGAGGCGCTGCGCTTTAACACTGAGCAGATCAAGATGCTGACCAATCAGAATGATTACCAGGCCATGCTGAAGACCTGGATGCAGGTCACCCCGATGGGCCCGGGCTGGTGCATTGATCTTGAGAAGCCACAGCCAAACCTGGATACCCGCGGTTATGAATTGCGCAAGCTGGGCGGCATGTCCGGCCTGTACGGTTTCAACGGCTTTAACGGCAGCCTTGGTATTCACCCGGACATTGAAAAGGCAGCGATTTCGCTGACGAAGTCGATGCTGACGTCCTGGTACAAGCGCGACTTCGAAGACGTCAAGAAGAAGAATGCCGCGCTGCAGGCCCTGCTGTCGAACAGCAAGAGCGTCCTGGACGGTCAGCGTTCCCGCATTTTGTACGGTCAGGAGCAGAACGGCGTGACCGTGACCAACCAGGAATTCACCCAGTGGACCGGTTTCCGCATTAGTGGTGTCTTCGGTGGTAACAACGAGTACCAGCCAGGCTACGCGCTGGTGAAGGATGAGGCTGCGTTTAGCCGCGTTGCTAGTACAGTTCGCGACGGCGAGTACGTCACTATCCTGCTGCCGAAGGATTACAACATCTACCAGGATGGCCGCGAGGCAACCTTCCAGCGCCTGATTCCTCCGACGCAGCCTGGTTTGGATGGCTTTTACCCACGCCCAGGCGGCGGCAACGGCGGCACCGTCACGACCACGGTGACTGTAACTGAAGGCCCTGGCGTTACCTCTACGGTGACCGAGACCGGCGTTCCGACCGTGACGCACACCGTGTACGAGCATGCAGGTACTGAATACGAGACCATCACTGAGCGCCCGACGGTCACCATTACTAACGAGCAGCATGAGGTCCACTACAAGACCAAGACGGAAACGCCTGCGCCAGTAACGCAAACCGAGTATGCGAACACGCCGGCTGTCACCGTTACCGAGTTTGAGAACGCACCGAAGTCCACTGTCACGGAGACTGTGACGCAGGACCCGGATGTTGTGGTCATTGAGAAGAAGACGCCTGTCACCGTCACCGAGACCGCAACGGTCCGCCCGACGATCACCGAGACCGACAAGGTGCGTCCAAAGGTTACCGTCACCGAGCCAACCTACGTCACCGCGACGAAGACGCTGGCCCCGAAGACTGAGACGAAGACCGTCACGGCTGCTCCGAAGACTGAAACGAAGGTCGTCGATACCACCGTCACCCGCGTGTCCGAGACCCGCAAGACCACCACGGTTGAACGCCACTTCTACAAGTACAGCTACGTGTACGACTTCTCGAACAAGAGCGAGTCCAAGGTCATCGTGCCGAACAAGTCGGGCAACTGGAAGATCGAGTTTGTCGACGACTCCAACGGTCTGGTTGACGTTAAAAAGGAAAACAACCGCCTGGTTATCACCCCGAAGAAGCAGGGCGAAGGCGACGTTCGCATTGTCATTACCGACGGTGACGGCAACCGTTACGAGTACACGATTCACGTTGTGAACAAAGACTCGAACAAGACCACCGAGAAGACCGTTCGCGTGAACAACCACTTCTTCAACGTGTCCGTCACCGGCCTTGACCAGTCGATCACGATTCCGAAGGGCTGGAAGTACGAGGTCACCGAGGGCAAGGAATTGGTCACCACCACCGAAGATGGCGACACACTGCGCGTTAACGTCAAGGATGGCGTCATCACCGGCAAGGTGAAGATCAAGGTCTTCGAGGTTGACAAGGACGGTAAGCCGACCGGCAACGAAGAGAACTACGAGTTCAACGTTGACACCAAGCCGAACAAGTACAACCAGTCCCGCGTGATCGGTAACGTCTCCTCGTACAAGATCGAGGTTGACAACATCCAGGGCGAGCCTGAGATCCTGAAGGGCAAGGACCTGATCGAGTCCCTTGAGGAGAAGGGTGGCCAGTGGGTACTGACCCCGAAGGCTGGCAAGACCGGTGAGGTCATCATTCGCGCCAAGAACGATAAGGGCGAAACCTTCGTGTTTACCCTCGACGTTCGTGACGGCCGGAATGTCCTCGTTGACTCTAAGACCGAGATCATTACCGTTGGCGACAAGGTTCAACTTGAGGGCGAAAAGGGCGACACGCTCCAGATCGCTCGAGGCAAAGAGCTTGTCGACGATGCGCAGCTGCAAGGCGACGGCAAATGGACCCTTGAGCCGAATGGCGAAGGCCTGATCGTTGCACACGTCAAGGACGCAAACGGCCAGCTGGTTGCTGTTTACACCATCGTGGTCACCCCACAGGAAGCGAAGCCTGAGAAGCAGACCGTCGTGACCGAGATTTCGAACCGGCGCACCTTGGTCCTGACGAAGGGTCTGGGCAGCAACGAGTTCACCTTCCCTGACGGCACCGATAACTTCAGCTGGGTCAAGGATGAGAAAGACCCGAACAAGTTCTACCTCATGCCGAACACGGACTTCGTCGGTGAATTCCGCGTCGTGGAGAAGTCCGCAAACGGTTACGAGCTTATCGAGCACGTCATCAAGGTCAGCCAGGCCAAGGTTGATGAGACTCAGCGCGACCTTCCAGCAGGCTCGTCACTGACGCTTCCTGGCGTCAACGAGAACCAGAAGTTCGTCGTCGTCGCTGGCGCGGACCTTCTGGATGGAAAGGTCAACCCACAGGGCGACCAGACTCTCACGCTGAAGAAGGCCGTTTCCGGCAAGGTTGTTATCGAGATTCAGAACTCGCGCGGCCTGCCGATCAAGCGCTTCATCTACAACGTGACGCCGAACGAACCAAACGTGAGCTCCTTCGAGATCACGTCCGACGACAAGTTCACCTCGAACGTCAACCCAGGCGACACCGTGAAGATCGTTGAGGGCGGCAACCTCGCCGACCTGTCCAACAAGGGCGACGAATGGACTGTCACTCCGAAGGACGGCGCTGAGGGCAAGGTTGTCGTTGAGGTCACCGACAAGGATGGCAACGTCTACCAGAAGTTCATCCTGAACATCACGAAGGGCAAGGGTGGCTCCAGCTCCTCCGGCAAGATCGAACGTTCCTACACGATCACGGAGAAGGGCACCTTCGACGTGACGATCGTTAACAACCACAAGTATGAGGTTGTTGAGGGTCAGGAACACGTTGAGATTGTCAAGGACTCCGAGAACAACTTCACTCTCCGCATGAAGGAAGGGTCGAAGGGCGGCAAGGTCGTAGTTGTTGAAAAGGACAACAACGGAAAGGTTGTCAAGCAGCACAACATCACGATCACTGAGGACAGTGGCGCGCTGAAGTTCGTCGAAGAGCGTCGTGTCTACCAGCCGAAGCTGACGGACAAGATCACAGCAGGTGAGGGTAAGAACACCTTCCGCGTTCTGCGTGGCGAGGACATCATCGAGGAGATCCCGACCGTGCCTGGCAGCTTCACGTTGAAGCCGCGTCCTGGCAAGTCCGGCCGCGTACAGATCGAGGAAGTCGACAGCAAGGGTAATCCGGTCCGTATCATTGACGTCGATGTTCCGGCCACTTCTGAGGGCAACGTCATTGTCAAGCCTGGCAACTCCGATGTCAGCCCGAACCCAGATGGGTCCTGGCGTATCATTCCTCCGAAGGGTGGTTCAATCGATCGAGGCAGCATCAAGGTCTGCGAGGGCCCGAATAACTGCAAGCCTGTCGACCCAAACATGATTGTGCCGAATGACAAGGACGGCTCGATCACGATTAAACCGGGCAAGGGTGGCATCACGCCTGGGACCACGCACCTTCAATTCAAGATCATCACTGATGGCGTTGCATCTGATTACTCCGTGAACATCGTGGTCAACCAGAACAATGCTGGGTCTTCTGACGGCAAGTGCATTGCATCGCTGGTGGGCATCGCTTCGCCGCTGTTGCTGCTGATTCCGTTGGGCATCCTCTCCCAGGTCCGTGTACCGGGTCTGGAGGGCATCCAGGGCAAGCTAAACGCCGCTGTGCGTGAAGCAAACGATCGCATCCAGCGTGGTCTGGGCATCTACGACCGTGACCGTGCAGAGCGCGCCGCAGGCATTCAGAACGCGTTCAGTGCGGTGAACCCTGAATTGGTCGGTCTGGCGGCCGGTGCGCTTGGAACCATCACTGCTGGTCTGCTGATTGTGGACGCAGTGCTTCGTTCCTGTGGCCAGGGAGATAAGACCTCGTCCTACCAGATTGGTAAGGCTACGGGTAACGACACGTTGGTCTATGGGTCTTCCAAGAAGGGGGATGCGGTGAAGACCGCTACCCCGGTCCCGACCACCGAGACGTCAGCTTCGGAGACACATAAGAAGTAAGCGCTTCTAGCAAAGACCTCTTCCCGCACGGGGAGGGGTCTTTTTGCATTCCTAGCTTTCCGCGATAGGGATTTCACGAGGTAAACCAGGTGACAGTGTCCCCCCTGTTTGGTGGCAGCGGTGTTTTAAGTGTGATAGATCACTTTTTTGTTGCGTGCGTTGCCAGCTTTTGTGAAGGTGCTGGTCAGGGGGATTTTATTGTGGGTTTGGTGGGGGTTTGGTGGGGGTTTGTGTGGTTTTGTGGTGGTGGGGGCGTTGTGGACTACTTTCAGGGAGATTTTTGTGATTGAATAAATGTCTGTCAGTTTGTGGATCCGTGTTCAGATGGTCTTCAGGCTGCTTCGAATATCTCCTACGATTTTTAAGGATTGAGCCGTTGCAAAACGCACATCTTAAGAAGCGAATCATGGCCGGCCTGATTACAGGCGTTATGGTCGTTAGCACCGCCAACGTCGTTGCGCCGAACGCAAGCGCAGACATCGCTGTTACATCCGAATACGATCGGCTTAGCCCAGAGGTGGAGCAGCAGGTACGTGAGGAGCAGGCGCTCTGGAAAGAACGTATCCCGCATGGCACCAACGCTCTTGACCTACTTCCGACACAGTACGGTCCGGGCTGGTGCATCGACTGGGGCGTAGATAACCCATGGAACAACCCGGCGGGGTACGAGTACCGTAAGCTCACAGGCCAGTCCGGTCGCTACGGTGAGGGTAACCGCATCAATAAAGATGTCGAGAAGGGCGCGATCAACCTGATGCGCTCTGTCATGGAAGACCAGAAGCGTGGCGACACTGCAAGCGTCAAGAAGAAGATGAACTACATGCAGGCGCTGCTCTCCAACAACCTTGGGTATCTCAATGACATCCGTCCTAAGCTGATGGGTGACGCGCTGTTTACCCAGCTCACCGGCTTTGAGATTCGCTACCGTCACGTGGACAAGAACACGCCGGGGCCGAACTACTACCTCATGGTGAATGAGGAGGCGATGGCGAAAATCCGCAAGGAAGTTAGCGATGACGCTTACATCGTCGTCCTCATGCCGAAGAACTACAATCTGAACTTGAGCTGGCGTCGTGAGTACACTTCCCAGCGACTGATTATTCCGTCCCAACCGGGCCTGGAAAAGCCGAAGACGCCAAAGCCACAGCCGCCAGCCCCGAAGTACACCAACACTACGGTGACACTGCCGAAGAGCACGATCACCACGGTGACTCGCGTGCCAGAGGCCACGGTGACGAAGTGGAAGAAGTTCCCTCCGAAGACCGTCGAAACGACGACGACGTTGGCGCCAAGCTTGACCACTGAGACAGTGACGCCGGAAGCGTCGACGTACACAACGACCGTGCGGAAGAATGGCGAGCCTATTACCACCACGCGCACGACCAAGCCTGAGCCGTACATCACCACACGTGAGGTTCCGGGCAAGGAAGTCAAGACCACGACGACCATCACCGAGTCACCCGTAGTCACCACCGTGAAGGAGCACACCACTCCTACGACGTTAACTGAGTACACGACCGTCCCAACCACGGTCGAGGTTGTACCGTCTGACGTCACTGAGACGACGACAGCGCAGTCGACAACCACGACGACCTCCACGAACGTGAACGAGAAGGAGATTATCCGGGAGTACGAGACCCAGATCATCAAGGAAGTTCACGAGATCCACAACACGATCGACATTCGTCACAAGGACGAAAAGAAGATCCTTGACCTGGGTGACCTGAAGAAGCAGGGCTACTCCTGGCGCATCACTCGTGGTGGCGACCTGGTCATTGTGGACCGTGACAAGAACAACAACCTGATCATCAAGCCAAAGGATGGCTTCAAGGGGTCCGGTGTTGTTGAGATCGTTGTTACCGACGAAAACGGCAACGAGTACATCTACGAGCTGCAGATCAACGACCGCACGGGCGAGATTGAGCACCTCAACAAGATCGTCAACAACTACTTCTACAACATCAACCAGGGCGGCTCTGACCGCACCAAGCTCATCAAGATCGAGAAGGGCGACAAGTGGGACCTTCTCAAGGGCGGTGACATCGCCAAGGTGGAGGATGACGGTGCCGGTCACATCGTTGTCACTCCGAAGGACAAGAACGTCCAGGGTGAAGTGCGTGTGAAGGTGACCTCGAAGGATGGTGTTGAGAAGGAAAACATCATCACAATTGAGAACTTCAACTCCACCTACAAGGTGACACGTGAGATCGCTGATACCTCGGTCGGCTACGTTGAACGCCGTGGCGGTACCAAGTACGAGATCACCTCTGACGTGAACAAGGTGATTAAGGAGATCGTCAAGGACGGCGACAACTGGCGAATCGTCCCGAACGAGGGCTCCGAGGGTGAAGCACACGTCACGTTCATCGATGAGAATGGTCGCAAGTACGAGTTCACCTTCATTGTGAAGAAGGACCCGAATGCTGGTCCAGACATCCGCGACGTCATCATTAACCACGACGGCAAGGTCGAGATCGACAAGCAGGATAAGCTCACCGCCAAAATCGTGGGCAACGGCACGGACTACGCGACGCTGACCGAGGAGGACGGCAAGTGGGTCATCAAGCCAACTGAGGCTGCTGCGAACGCGAGCGATGTCAGCAAGGTCGTCGTGCAGGTACACGATGAGAAGGGCGAGCTGCGTGGTGTCTGGAACATCCAGATCAACCCGGCACGCAATGCGGACTCCTTGGATAAGGAGACCCGCTCTCGCGATGTCATTGATCGCTCGCTGATGACGATCCGCACTGGCGATGAGAAGAACAACAACCTCCGCATCGTCGAGGGCCAGGATCTGATTATCCCTGAGGGCGAAGAGAAGAAGAACGCGAACGGTGACATCACCGATATGCGCTTCCGGTTCAAGCCGGGTTCTGAAGGCACCGTCCGCGTCCAGGAAACCATTCGCTGGTACAGCATCGACGACCAGAACCAGCCGAAGGACCACGGTAATGCGGAACTCGCTTTCCCTGACCTGGTTGGCGATAAGATCAAGCATGATCCGAACAACGGTGACAAGCCGTACGTTGAACTCGTGGTTACTGAGTGGGTTGTCAACGTTAAGCCGGGCGAGGTCAAGGAACTCAAGCACGACATCACCACCGATAACGACATGGCTATCCAGGGAACCAACCTGAAGCTGGTCAAGGGTGAGGAGTTGCTGCAGTCCAAGCCGGAGGATGGCTCCACGATGGACCTGAAACCGCTGCGTAACGCAAACGGTGAGGTCGTCGTCGAGAACCGTACGAAGGACGGCTACATCTTCGAGCGCTACACGTTTAACTTGAAGCCTGGCCGCGATACGAACAAGACTATCAAGCGTACCCTCACTACTGACGGTGTAGCCAAGCTTGCTCGTTACGAAGGCGATAAGATCTTCAAGCTCCTCGACGGCACAATTGCATCTATCGATTCGACCGGTGCAACTGCTGAAGGCAAGAGCAACCTCACGGACATCACGGATAAGATGAATGAATTCTTCGAGGTGTCTGAACAGGGCAGCGTTTTCGCCGTTAAGCCGAAGGAAAGCGCGGTTGGCAAGACCTTCACGTTCCAGGTTGCTGACGACCGTGGCGTCTACGCGAACTACGTGTTCACTGTCGGTGCTGGCGACGGTAAGGGCGCACGTACCCTGGACTTGCCGGAGACCTCCGAGTTCCGTGCACTTGAAATCAACCCGAACACTATGGTGTGGGCAAGTGGCGCTGAGAACTTCGAAACCAAGACAGTTGACAGCGGCTCTGTGAACAATGAGGGTCAGAAGCTTACGGAATGGGTGGCTAAGCCTAAGGCTGGCACTGCCGGTAAGTCTGGCGTTGTTCAAGAAATTGACCCCAATGGCAACGTTGTGGCGCGCTACACCTTGAACATCAAGCCGGGTAAGCAGCGCAAGTACAAGGAAGTCAACACCGGTGCGCTGGTTGGCCAGGACGTAGAGTTCGCACCTGCTGACTCGAAGAACACCTTTGCAGTTACCAAGGGTGCCGACCTTGTTTCCACCAGCACGAAGGAAGGCAAGTTCGTAGTCACGCCTAAACCGGCGGCCGCGCACCAGACCATCGTCATCGAGGAGCGTGACCCGAATGGCGATCTGGTGACCAAGTACAATGTCTCTGTGTTGCCACAGGGTTGGTCTACTTCTCAAGGCGCGAACATCGCTGACCCGAATAAGCTGTTCAAGATCACACGTGGCAAGAACGGTCAGATCATCATTGAGAAGGATCCGAACGCCAAATTCGACATCGATTTCGGCAAGCTGCGGTTCGACATCATTGGTGGCAACGCCGATGTGAAATTCGAGAACGGCAAGTGGATCATCACGCCTACCCAGAGCGGGAACATCACCATTGTTCCGCAGCTTCCGAGCGGCAACGCTGCATCCAAGATCGATATCAACGTTCAGGTAGAGCAGTCCGGTTCCTCGAACGCGAACTTCAAGGACCCGAAGTGCATCGCTGGTCTGGTCGGCATGGCGTCGCCACTGCTGCTGTTGATCCCGCTGGGCATCCTCTCCCAGGTCCGCATTCCGGGCCTCGAGAGCCTGCGCGCACAGGTCAACGCAGCCATCAAGCGCGCTAACGATGACATCCAGCGTGGCCTGGGTATCTACGACCACGACCGTGCACAGACCGCCGCTGGTCTGCAGGGTGCGTTCCAGGTAGCGAACCCACAGATGATCGGCCTCGCAGGTGGCGCCCTCGGTGCCATCACCGCCGGCCTGATCATCATGGACGTTGTCCTGCGTAGCTGTGGCGTGGACGAAGCAACGTCCTCCTACCAGCTGGGCAAGGCAACCGGCAACCAGACCCTGATTGACGGTTCCTCGAAGAAGGACAACCCGGCAACCACGGAAGCAAAGCCTTCCGAGGAAACCAAGCCTGCGGACAAAAAGTAACGTTGACTCCGCCTCAGTCTGAGGCCAGGGCATAACAAAACCCGGCCCGCACACCACCACGGTGCGCCGGCCGGGTTTTTGCTTGCAAGAAAATCTACACGGCTACTTCCGCTTCTTCGGCAACGCCATCAACGCCGCGCCCATCGAAACCAGCCACGAATCCTTCGCCAGGGAAAGGCCATCGTGGGAAGGACGGATGCCGTCGTCCTCGGTCATGGCGTCGTTGTTGAAGTACATCGTCAACATGCCAGCGCCAAACGAGCCAAGGGCCGCACCGGCGAGACGGTTGCTCACAAAGGGGGCGAGCAGCGCGCCAGCCACCGCGGACTCAGAGACAGCGAGTCCCTTACCGAACTGCTCCGGATCCAATTTGCTCAGTGCCGGGATGCCGGTAGCCGCCATCCCCTGGAGTCCCTCGGCGGCCTCGCGGTTAAGGCTGAACTTGCTCAGGGCGGAATTCAAAATGAAAAGTCCCGTCGGGACGCGCAGGGCAACGGATGCAAGCTTCGCAGATGTAGACATAGTGTGCTCCTTCGTTATTGGTAGATCGCAATACGTGTTGACGCATCAACAATGTGGCGAGTCTACCAGTCGAAGAACACACGCGCAGAAGGGGAGCGCACCACATTCATGAGTGTCAAACAGGAATTTGGTGCATGGATTGGACCGTGAGTGACAAAGGACGCAGTCCTGTCGGCCCACCCTAGCAAAGGCCCAGGTCGCGAAAAGTGGGTTGCGTCCTTTGTCACTCGGTCAGGCTGGGGTGACACCAAATTCCCTCGGGCAGCGCCAGCGATCTGGGGAAAACCACTTCGGTATTTAAAAAGCAGGATTTTGGTGTCCACAGAGAATGGAGCAACACCAAATTCCATCGTCGGCGACCTGTGTCCTGGGAGAACACAAAACCAGATCCGCAAAATCAGGGATTTGGCCCTAGGTGGCATGGACTGGGCAGTGAGTGACAAAGGACGCAGTCCTGTCGGCCGACCCCAGCAAAAGCCCAGGTCGCGAAAAACCAGTTGCGTCCATTGTCACTCACCCCTTTTCCCAGACACCAAATTCCTCCGCAGAAACTTGCTAACCGGGGAAACGTAAAACCCGCCCGCCGAAAAGCAGGAATGTGGTGCCACGCCAGCGCCAGCCTTACAGCGACAGCTCTGGGTGGATGTCCTTGTCGTTGAGGATGCGGCGCTTCCACATGCCCCACGCGCTGATCAACCACGCGGCCACTGCGAGCAGTGTGAGGACCACGATGGCGCGCAGCAGGCGCGGGTCTTCGGCGTGGTTGCCGAAGAAGGCGACGCGGATCATATCCACGGTAAAGCGCATCGGGTCCCAGGCGTGGACCCACTGGATGAACCCTGGCTGCACTTCGGGCGGGTAGAGGCCGTTGGAGGCCACCAGCTGGAGGGACATGAGCGCCATGGTGACCAGTCTGCCGGTGGCGGGGCCGAAGACCATGTTGATGGCCAGGATGAGGGACATGAACACCCAGGAGCCGAACCACAGCACGCCGAACAGGCCGAGTGGGTGCTTCGGCTCGACGCCGATCGCGACGACCTGCACGAGCCACAGCAGCACGGCCTGCACGAAGCCGACGATGAGGGACGGCAGCAGGGTGTGGGCGACCATGCGGAAGGGGTTGGTGCCGGAGTCGATGACGCGGCGTGAGAACGGCGCGAGGATCATGTAGAGCACCAGCCCGCCGATCCACAGGGAGAGGGACAGGAAGAAGGGGGAGAGGCCCTTGCCGAAGAAGGTGAGTTCGTCGCCGGTGTTGTTGTGTACGACGGGGTTGCCGGCGGCCTCGGTGGCTTTCTCGAGGCGGTCGCCTTCCCAGGTTGGGGCTTTGTCGGCGCCTTCGTTGAGTTTGAGGCTGAGTTCGCCGGTGCCGTCGCTGAGGGTGACGAGGCCGTCGTTCAGGTCGTTGAGGCCGACGACGAGCTGGTTGGAGCCACCCGCGAGTTTGGAGGTGCCTTCGGCTGCGGAGTTCGCTCCCACGACGAGGCGGGAGGAGCCGTCCTTCAGCTTGCCGACGCCCACCACGAGCGTGCCGGAGCCGTCCTGCAGCATACGCAGACCCTGCGCCAGTGTCTGCGCACCGGCTGCGGCTTGGTCCATGCCGGAGCGGTACTTGGCGGTGGGGTCGTTGAGCTGGGTGGACAGTTCTTGGGCGCCGTTGCGCAACCTGGTCAGGTCGTTGATCATCTGCGGGTTCATGGCGACGAACTGGTCGCCGTTGAGCTGAGCTTTCAGGCCGCGGGCCTGATTGGCCAGGTCGGCCGCGCCGGGGACTGGGGTGGCGTCGAGTTGGCGGATGGCCTGGTCCAGGGTGGCGTTGATGCTGTTGAAGGTGTTCTGGGCGACGTTGAGCTGGTCCGTGATGGAGGTCAGCTTGCCTACGCCGCCGGCGATGGCGGCTGCTCCGGCGCCCAGCTGGTTGGTGCCGTCTTGGAGGGCGGAGAGGCCGTCGGCAAGCTTGTTGGCGCCTTGGGAGGCTTCGCCGAGCTTCTCGTTGAGGGTGTTGGCGCCCTGTTGGAGTTCGCCGATGCCGGAGTCGAGTTGCTGCGCGCCGTCGGCGAGCTTCTTGATGCCGTTGTCAAGCTCCCCGACGCCGCCGTTGAGCTTGCCGGCGCCGTCCTTCAGTTTGCCGCTGCCGTCCTTGGCTTTGTTGGCGCCGTCATCGAGTTTGCCCGCGCCATCGGCGGCCTGCACCATGCCGTCGTGGATGGTGTTGAAGCCGACGAAGAGCTGGTTGACCACCTCTTTACTCACGCTCTCTGAGATGACGGAGCTCATGATCAGGGTCACCTGGTTGCCCAGCATGGTGGGAATGAACCCGTTGGTCTCATTAAGGGAGATGTTGAGTTTCGCCTGGTGGGGGTTGTCGGAGTTGACGGATTCGGCGGCTTCGGAGAAGTCGCTGGGGATCTCCACGCCGAGGTAATAGGTGCCGTCGGCGACGCCCTTTTGGGCTTCCTCCGCGCTGACCAGGCGGAAGTCCATGGGTTGCTCGGCCATGAGCTCTTCGACGACGGTCAGGCCGTGCTCACCCTCGTCCGAGTTGACCAGGGCGACGGGCATCTTGTGTAGGTTGCCCAGTGGGTCGTAGTAGGACCAGACGAACAGCCCGCCGAAGAGCAGCGGGATGAGCGTGATGGCGATGATGGCGAGCGGCGGCAGTTTGCCGTGACCGAACTTTCGGAAGTTGCTGCCGATGTGCAGCCCTGCGATCATAGGTCCTCCTTGTTCACGCTGTTGACCAGCACTGGTTTGAGTTCTGCGACGTCGCGCAAGTTGTCGATGAATTCCTTGCGCAGCTCAAAGTTACGCAGCTGGTCTGGGTCGTCGACGATGATGAGCGGCGCGTCTGGTCGCGCGATGAGCGCGAGCAGTACACGCAGCCGCATCCGGTCGACGATGCTGAGGTCGCCGATGCCGAGCTTGAGTTTGTCCTCGTCCAGGTCGAATTGGAGGGGTTCCAGCCAGGGTTCGACAAGTTCGTGGCCGAGCAGGTCACGCGGGATGAGGCGGAAGAACGGCAGCTCCCAGGAGATCTGCTCCCGGATGATTTCCTTGGTGGGCACGGAGCGCTCGACGGAGTCGATGAGCGAGATGCCCGCCAGGGCGATCTCGGGGAAGCGTTGGCGGGCGGTGGTGGGCTCGTCGAAAAGCTCGATGGTGCCGCTGTGTGGTTCGTAGCGGCCGGCGAGCGCCATACTCAGTGTGGACGCGCCGGACTCGCGCGGCGATGTGACCAGCGTGAACCCTTCGCCAACCTCGAGGTTGACCGGGTTGTTCCCTGGGCGCACGACGACGTCGACGGCTCGTAGGATGCAGTCCATTGAACACCTACTTTGGTTGATTTTCGTTGCAGAATGGTGCTAAGCGTAGGATTGACTATCAGTTAATGTCAAGCGGAAAGGAAGCACCATGCGGGCCGATGCGAGACAGAAGCGCGAACAGCTGATCCGGGCGGCGGTGGAGAACTTCCGCACCCGCCCGAACTCGGAGGTCACGCTTGGCGAGATCGCGGAGCACGCTGGGGTGGGCATCGCCACGCTGTACAGGCACTTTCCGACGCGCGCCGACCTGCGCCAGGCGTGCGCCCTCGAGTTCATTGACGTGCTCGACGCGAAGCTGGGGGACACGCTGGCCAAGTTTGACAGCGCCCCGGAGGAGCAGTGGCGCGCCTTCATTTGGGCGTGCGCCGACTCGGGTATCGGCATGCTGGTGGCGGCCCCGGCGGACGAGCCGCCGCACGCCCTGGAGCCCACGGTGCGGCAGCGCCGCGACGAGTTCTTCGCGCACGCCCAAGAGCTGCTGGACCTCGCCGCCGCTCACGGCCTGGTGGACCCAGCGCTGACTCCCTCCGAGATCGCCGCCGAGCTCATCGTGGTGACCCGCCCCATGAGTGCGAATCTGCGCAACCTTTTTCCAGACGTGAAGGCCCGCCTGGTCAACCACCTGTTGCTGGCGTGGCGGGTGGACGCCAGCTAGCAGCTACTTCGTAGCGCGGCGCTGGTCCTCGTCGAGGGCGTCGAGGGTGCTGAACTGGTCGTCGGCGGAATCGGTGGAATACACCAGCGTGGCCGTGCCTTCAGTCGCGTCTTCCCGCAGCGCGTGCTTCGGCTCGTGGTTGCGCTCCTCGAGTTTTTCGCGCAGGTAGAACTCCCACAGCGCCCAGCCGCCGGCCGCGAGCGCGCAAGCACCGAGGGAGGCGAACAGGACCTTCGAGCCGGTCCCACGCTTGCGCGCTTCCTTCTTCAGCGCGATCTGGCGAGCCTTGCGGTCGGGGGCGGTCGCGGCGTGGAGGGCGCGGCGGGCGTCGATACGCGCGTGGCTGGCGCGGGTGACTTTGCCGGCCTGCTGGCGCGCGGCGTCGTAGATCCCCTCGAGCTGTGGCACGTCGGCGAGGTCGTGGAGATCGTCGATGTTGTCGTCCTTGATGGCTTCGGTGAGTGCTTCGTAGACGTCGCGCTGCTGCTTGCTGTTGAGTTCGCGGAAGTAGTTCCAGGCGCCGCTGATGCCGTGCAGTGCGAGTCGTGCAGTGGTGAGGTTCATGTGTGCTCCTTCGTTGTGTTCTTTCCCAACCACCCTAGCGGGCTGCACCGACATGTGCCCCCACAGTCCGCACGAAGTAGACCAAGCGGTTCAGTTTTGGGAAATATTATTCACATTTCGCAGGTCGCTGACCTGTGACAATGCATCGCGATACGCAAAAGTAGTTGTGCACCCTTGCGGCCAGTCTTAAATTTCATTGCACCCCATCAACAGGAAGCAACAGAAGGCAGGTGAGTCGGGTGCGGCAGGCAACGTTGGAAACGCGGATCTCGGCGTCGGCACCGTTGGACGGCATCGAGGAGGAGCTCGCGCCACGCGCGCAGCGGGCACGCACGGCACTCAGCTTCGAGGTGATCCCACCGCGTCACAGCGCCGACTCCGCCAAGCTCGACGCCCTCATCCAAGGGCTCGCCGCCTACCAGCCCGACTACGTGTCGGTCACCAGCTCGCACCGCAGCGACTGGTTGGAAGGCACCGCCCGCCTCATCGAACGCATCGCGCAGACCACGAGCATGCGCCCCATCGCGCACCTCGCCTGCACCGCCGGCACGCCCGACGAGCTGCGGCAGTGGATCACCCAGCTTATCGACGCCGGCGTCCGCGGATTCCTCGCCCTTCGCGGCGACATCCCAGCCGGACTCGACCGCCTGCCCGACACACACCTGCAGCACGCAACGGACCTGCTCAACCTGATCCAGGACGTCGCCGACGCCCAGGCCTACCGCCTCGCCGCCGGCAAGCTGGCGCTGTCGGTGGCTTGCTACCCGCGGGGACACGCGGAGAGCACCAGCGACGACCAGGACCTGGACGTGTTGCTGGCCAAGCAGCGCCTCGGCGCCGACTTCGCCATCACGCAGCTGTTCTTCGACGCGCAGGACTACCTCAGCTTCGCGGAACGTGCCCGGCTCGCCGGGGTGCGCATCCCGCTGATCCCCGGCATCATGCCGATGACCAGCGTGAACCGGGTGCGCAGGATGGGCGAGTTGTCCGGTGTGGCACCCCCGGTGGACGTCATCAAGCAGCTTGAAGCGGCGCGGACACCGGAGGAAGAGCACCAGATTGGCATGCGACTCACCGTTGCATTAGCGCGCACGATTCTGCAGGTCGGCACCGGTGGCCTGCATGTTTACACACATAACGACTTAGCAGTAACACGTGAACTATTGAAAGGACTCAACCTGTGAGCACCGTAGCATTCCCCACCACGACCATCGAGGGCTACCCGAGGATCGGCGCGCAACGCGAACTGAAGCGCGCCCTGGAGTCCTACTGGTCCGGGCAGATCGACGCGGACACGTTCCGCTCCACGACGCGCGCCCTGCGCATCGACACGTACAACCACCTGCGTGACCTCGGCCTCTCCGAGCCCTACGCCATCCCGGCGGACGTCGCCCTCTACGACCACGTCCTGGAGACCGCGCTGACCGTCGGCCTCGTCGCCGGCGGCACCGACCTTGACGAGGAGTTCGCGCTTGCTCGCGGCACCGCCACCCGCGTGCCGCTGGAGATGACCAAGTGGTTCGACACCAACTACCACTACCTCGTGCCCGAGGTCGCCGCTGGTCAGGAGATCACGCCGGTGCCGGACCGCATCGTGCGCATCGTGGAGGAGGCCCGCGAGGCCGGCCACCAGGTTCGCCCGTACCTCGTCGGCCCAGTCACGCTGCTCGCGCTGTCGAAGCCGGTGGAGTGGTCCCTGCTCCCGGCCCTGGTCGACGCGTACGCTCAGGTCTTCGCGGCGCTTCGCCAGGCCGGTGTGGAGTGGGTCCAGGTTGCCGAGCCGATCGTCGTCGCTGACGTTGACACCCCGGACGCCGATATCGCGCGCTACCTGGGTGAGGCATGGTCGACGCTCCTCGGCGCCGACGCCCGCCCGAACGTCTACCTGACCACCCCATACGGCGCCGCCGACGCCGCCCTGCCCGTCCTCGGCGAACTGAAGCCCGAAGCCCTCCATGTGGACCTGTCCCCATGGACCCTGCAGGCCACCCCTGACTACGTCGAGCAGGTCCGCACCCACGTCGCGCCCGAGACACACCTCGTCGCCGGACTTATCGACGGCCGCAACGTCTGGGCCGCCGACCTCGCCGAACGCACCGAAATCCTCACCACCCTCGGCGCCACATCGGTGACCACGTCCACCTCGCTGCAGCACGTGCCGCACACCCTCAAGGCCGAGCGCAACCTGCCCGTCGACGTCGCCACCTGGCTCGCCTTCGCCGACGAGAAGATCGCCGAAGCCCTCGCCCTGAGCGCCGGCCCGCAGGACGCCGAGGTTGCGTTCGCCGCGTCCGCCCGCGTCGCGCGCACCCGCGCGGAGTCCCCGCTGCGCCACGACGAGGCCGTCGCGAAGCGCCTGGGCACGCTTCCCGCAGGTCAGGTGCAGCGCCAGCCGCTGTTCGCCGAGCGCCAGCAGGCCCAGCGCGAGGCGCTGAACCTCCCCAGCTTGCCGACGACCACCATCGGCTCCTTCCCCCAAACCCCCGAGATCCGCCAAGCCCGCGCCGCACACCGCAATGGCACACTCAGCGACGCTCAATACAAGGAAGCGCTGCAGCAAGAAATCAAGCAGGTCATCGAACTGCAAGAAGAAATCGGCATCGACGTCCTCGTCCACGGCGAAGCCGAACGCAACGACATGGTCCAATACTTCGCCGAACTCCTCGACGGCTTCGTCGTCACCGAAAACGGCTGGGTCCAGTCCTACGGCTCCCGCTGCACCCGCCCACCAATCGTCTACGGCGACGTCTCCCGACCAGCCCCAATGACCGTCGAATGGGCCACCTACGCCCAATCCCTCTCCAACAAGCCGGTCAAGGGCATGCTCACCGGCCCAGTCACCATCCTGGCCTGGTCCTTCAAACGCGACGACGTCCCCCTGTCCGTCTCCGCCGACCAAATCGGTGCCGCCCTCGCCGACGAAGTCCGCGACCTCGAAGAAGCCGGTATCAGCATCATCCAAATCGACGAGCCAGCCCTGCGCGAACTCCTGCCACTGCGCGCCAAGGACCGCCCGTCCTACCTCGACTGGGCCGTCCGCTCCTTCCGGCTCGTCGCCGTCGACGCCAAGCCGACCACCCAGATCCACACCCACCTCTGCTACTCAGAGTTTGGCCAGATCATCGACGCAGTCGCCGGCCTCGACGCCGACGTCACCTCCATCGAAGCCGCCCGCTCTCGCATGGAGCTGCTAGCCGACATCGACGAGACCTTCCACTCCGAAATCGGCCCCGGCGTCTGGGACATCCACTCACCACGCGTCCCTTCCGTCGAGGAGATCGTCGAACTGCTCCAAGCAGCACTGCGCCACGTCCCAGCCGAACACCTCTGGGTCAACCCCGACTGCGGCCTGAAGACGCGCAAGTATGAGGAAGTGGAGCCCTCGCTACGCAACCTGGTTGCCGCACGCGACGCGGTGCTCGCCCAGCGCTAACACCGGACGAGGGGCGTGGAGGGTCGTGTACGCTGTACACCATGACTCAAAAGACGCAGACAATGACGTTCCATACCAACCACGGCGACATCAAAGTCGACCTGTTTGGCAACCACGCCCCACACACCGTTGACACCATCACCGGCCTGGCGAAGGGCACCCTCGACTACTCCACCAAGAACGCCTCCGGCACCACCGAAGGCCCCTTCTACGACGGCGCCATCTTCCACCGCATCATCCCCGACTTCATGATCCAGGGCGGCGACCCAACCGGCACCGGCACCGGCGGCCCAGGCTTCCAGTTCGCCGACGAGTTCCACCCAGAACTCCAGTTTGACCGCCCATACCTGCTGGCCATGGCCAACGCCGGCCCAGGCACCAACGGTTCCCAGTTCTTCATCACCGTCGCCGAAACCCCGTGGCTGAACAACCGCCACACCATCTTCGGCGAGGTCACCGATGAGGCTTCCCGCAAGGTCGTCGACGAGCTTGCCAACGTCCCGACCGGCCGCATGGACCGCCCCGTCGAGGACGTCGTGATCAACTCCGTCACCGTGGAGTAGTTTTAGTTTTTGGCTTAGGGCCCCGCCTTTTTGGTGGGGCCTTTGGCGTTTTTGGGTGCTGAGTGCTGTGAGTGCCAAAGGACGCACCCCAAAACCTCCAGCCCATTCCTGACCAGGCACTATAGTGGTGCTACTTTTCGAAATTGCGTCTTTTGGCACTCAAGTGCCCGGACGCGCACCACATTCCCATCTTGCCGAATCGCGACCTGGGAAAACGCCGAGCGCCCCGCGAAAACCAGGAATTCGGTGCGCAGGGAAGAGGTGCCTGCACCACATTCCCGCTTTTGAGTAGGCCAAGTTGTAAAAGCCCAGGTCGGCGACAGTTAGTCTGCCGGCTCGCTGGGACGAAAATGTTCGGACAGAGCAAACAATTGTGATGCAAAACAGAGTCGGGTAACCGTCAGGTGGCGACGAACCCAAACGGGTCAAGTACTACTGCGGCCGTCGCGGTTTCTGTTCTGGCACTGCTCATTTCGATCGCCAGTCTCGCCCTGCCCTTCGCGAAGAATTTTCTTCCCGCGTAACCCTGCTTGAGGCGTTCCTAACCCAACAGCTCCGTTAGTGTTTGAGTTAAACCTGGTGAAGAATTGGTCCAACCACCACACGACGTTTCGCCAGGCTGGCGGAGGGGGTGACGGAACGATAGGTGCGAAAACTTCGATGATGCAACTGGCACCGGAATCTCGCGCCTAGAAAACATTTTGTGGCTGTGTTTGATGGTCGCATGGATCACACTCGGTCTTTTAACCTATGTGTGGAGCCCTCCGGGCAACACCATCTATATCGGATAAATGCCTAGAATCCGCTGCCATAAGGGCCGGTTCTGACGTGCTTCGAGTTTCTTGGCATACTCTTGCAAATCACGACTAGCTTTCGCCTGTGTCATTGGCAACTGCTCGATCATTCGTTTATGGGATTCGGTCAGTGGATACTTCCGCTCTGCCATTGCCTGATTAGTCATCAGCAGACTCCTTCCTATCCCTGTTATGACCTAGTACGGATAATAGTAACAAAATCTCTAGGTCTGAAACCCAGTTCTTCGAAGTAGTACCGGGCGAAGAGGTTGAATTCTTCGGGTTAAATTTATTGTCGTATTCAAGAATAGCCCGAGTAAACCCGATATCTTCTGAAGACTTCAACCCTGACTCCAGCATTGGGGTCAAAAAATGCCAACCTGCATTTTGCTGAGCGGGATTTTCTGCAAGTGTCATATCGATTGCCCACTGAACACGTTCGTAGTACGCAGAGCGGTCATCAGCATTTGATTTCTGCGACAGTGACTTGGTGGCGATGCCTAGCGTAAGTACGGCGGCTGCGGCAGCAGGTATCGCTCCTCGATATGAAAATATCGTCGCAAGCGATTCCTGCCAGGGCTTTTCCCAGAAAATCACCAACCCCCAGTGCACCATGGCCAGGAACGATACGAAAGCAACGAGCAGAGCGACGATGACTTGCGCGTTATTCCATTCGGCCCTGAAATTAATGTTCATTTTTCGCACGAGAATAAGGCTATCACTCAGATTCCTCCTGCTCAGGCGGATTCCACAGGCCTCACATTTACAAGATTTCAAGATCTGTCCCGGACTGGTTGAGAGGTGAGACTGGGGTGGAACTCCCCGAAAATACGGCCAATAGCCCTGGAAAACAGCTAGACCCCCAAATTCCGCATGTGCGGTGGAGGTCTGCAACGCCAATTTAGCATCAATCTGCATTCTGATGTTTTTATGGCCGGGGCCTGCACCACATTCCCGCTTTTCAGCAGACCGATCTGCAAAAGACCAGGTCGGCGAGCGCGTATGAGGGAATTTGGTGCGCGACCTCCTGTGATGGGGAACTATTTCACGTCTCAATCCCGAAACCGGACGCAACAATAGCGTTTCCCCAGGTGGCAAATGCCCTGGCCCAAAATAGTTCCCAAGCCAGTGGAACTAGAAACTCCCCGACCCGCCAGCGGCCGTGAACCCGGAGCTGAACGTCGTGTTCACGCCCGAAGAGGAGGAAGAAGCAGCCGAGTTCGCGGCGGCGACGTTGGTGTTGTGCCAGGACTGCATCGCAACGAATGGGATGTAGGTGGGGTACCAGTAGTCCTTGTCGTAGATGGCTGGGGTGGTGAGTTTGTGGCGGTCTTTGACGTCGCTGAACTCTTTGTCTTTGACGGCGTCGAGGATGATGCGGTAGTCGGAGAGGAGGTGGAGGTAGTCGTCGAGGAAGGTGGGGCTGGCGGGGTCCGCATCCAGCTGCCGGACGCGCTCCTCCAAGGAGACGAGTTCTTGGCGGAGGGTGGCGTCGTTAATTGAGGTGCGTGCTTTGGTGATGTCCCTGCTGAGGCGGGCGAGGTCGGTGCGGCGGGTCGTGGTGTCGCCTTGTTCGATGTTGAAGAGGCGGTTGATGTTGTCTTCGGCGTGGCTGGTGTGGGTGAGGGTTTCGGCGGCGTCGGCGAGTTGTTTGCGGGCGCGGTAGGCAGCGGCGTCGTCGGAGATGGGGATGCTGCTGATGCCGCCGGCGCCGGAGACGGTGTCGTGGAGTTTGAGGAAGCGGTCGCGAACGTCGCCCCATTGACGACGCAGCTCCGCATCAGCAAACGCGCTGGTCAGGGAGTTGGCGCGGACGTCGATGCCGTCGAGGCGCCCGGCGAGGTCGGCGTATTCCTTGGTCACGAGCGAGTAGTCCTCCCGTGCCTGCTCAACCAATCGGCGGTGCCGGTTGCGCAGCGCGACGCCTGTGCCTCCAACAACCCCGGCCAACGCCCCAGCCACCATTCCTGCGCCGATGCCGCCCCAGGTCCGGTCGTCGACTGCGGACTCGTAACGCTCCTGCTGCAGGCCGGCGGTGTCCATGGCCAGGCTCGCGCCGGCGAAGAGGGCGGCGGGGACGTTGTTGCTTTGTAGGCCGGGGACCATGGCGTCGATAACTGAGGAGACGCGCGATGATTCGCTGTGGAGGTCGAGGACGTCGGCGACGTCGTCGGCGGCGTAGATTGCGTGGTGGCGGTGCGCCATGTCCACGGCGAGGACGAGGGTGCCGTCGCGGAAGCCGTGTTTGTCCAGGATTTCGTCGGGGTAGTGGGCGCGGAAGTATTCCTCGATGGTGTCGTTGATGTTCTCGCGCGTGTTTTCGGCGTTGTTGAACGCGAGGATGTGGATGGTGCGCACGACTTCTGGGTGGTCGATGCGCTGGAGGTTCTGCTCGAGTTGCGCCTGGTCAGCTGGGGTGAGCAGGCCGTCGGGGTTGGTCAGTTGCAGGCGTGGCGCCTCGGCGGTGGTGGCGATGGCGTAGTGCGCGGGGTCGGGTTCGTCGATGGTGGCGTAGGTGCCCGCGCCGACTCCGCCGCCGATCAGCAGTGCCGTCGCGCCAACGCTCAAAACTTGTGACCATGTGCTCATGCGCCTGATTTTATCGAAGCTACCCCGCGCTCGGCATGGCGGTGTTGTTGAGCTGCTCGAGGCTGTCGCGAAGTTGCAGGACTACGCCGACGTTTTCGTGGAAGATGTCCATGATGGAGCCGTTTTCGTCGAAGGGCGGTTGGGTGAGCTCGTGGGCTTCGACGACGCCGTTGCGGATCACCTCGCTGACGACGGTGTTGAGGAATGTGCGTTGCACGGAGTTGAGGTCGGTGGAGTGCAGCAGTTCCTCGAAGTGCGCTTCGACGGCGGCAGCGTCCATCCCGACGACTTCGCGCAGGAAGAGGCCGAGTTTGGCCTGGTGGGTGTCGGCGAGTTCGGCAGCGCCGTCGACGTGGGCGTTGAGCAGCAGCTGGCGTAGTTCGTCGAGGTCGTGCGTGCTGAGTTGTTGCGCGTTGCGGAGTTTGCGCAGCGCCAGGCTGGTGGTGTTGCCTTCGAGTGCACGGCGGAGTTCTTCTTCGACGACGGAGCTTTCGCGCTGGGTGCCGCCGGTGGCTTGGAGGGTGCTTTGTTCGAGTTCGCCGAGTTCGTCTTCGATGTCGGTGATCACCACGGCGCGTTGCGCTTTGTCGAGGAAGACGGTGAGCCCGCGGACTGTTTTGCGGGCGAGTTCGAGGTCCCTGTAGGTCACGCCGTCCCACCATTGTGGGCCGGCGATCGCCTCGAGCAGCGCTGCGTTGTTGGCCACGGTGGGGATGTTGGTTTTCTGCAGCAGCGCCGCGGCGATGGTCGCGACTTTTTCTGCGAGCGCGTCCCAGTCGCCGCGTTCTTCGAATAGTCCGAGTTCGAGCTGGTAGATGAGGTAGTCGAAGCGCCGGGCTTGTTCTTTGTCGCCGGTCGCGGCGAAGGGTAGTGGCGCGAGTGCGGTCACGGCTTGTTGGTGGGTGTCGGCGTCGGCGGTGAGCCAGGGGGTGGCGTCGCTAAATATGTCGAGGTAGGCGCGCGCTTCGGTGGGCACGAGGATGCTGCGGTGGGGCACGCTGCGCACGGCGTCCGAAAGATGCTTTGCGACGTCCCCTCGCACCTCATCCGTGGCCGTCAGCAGCAGGCGTGCGCGGGTGGTGAAGCTGCGCTGCGACAGCGAGATCTGGTGCGAGCCTTCCGTGGTGTTGGTGGTGCCGCTGAATTGGCGCACGTTGTCGCAGTAATCGAAGATGTAGAAGCAGGTCTTGTCGACGCCGGGGCCGAACAGGTTGGGGCGCAGGCGGGTCCCGCGGCCGACCATCTGCCAGAACTTGGTGGGTGAGTAGACGGGTTTGAAGAACACCAGGTTGACCACCTCGGGGACGTCGATACCTGTGTCGAGCATGTCCACGCTGATGGCGATGTCCAGGCCGGAGTCGGGCTGCTTGAACTCGGCGATGAGTGCTTCCGCGTTGTACACGCCGTGGGTGATCACCTCGGCGCGGGTGGCGGTGGTGGGGAAGATGGCCCGGTATTCGTCGGCGATGAGGTCGGCGTGGGCCTGGTTGCGGGCGAAGATGATGGTCTTGCCCAGCCGGTCCGCGCCGTCGACCTTCAACCCCTTGCCGATGACTTGGCGCAACACCTTCCGGATCGTGTCCCGGTTGAGCAGCTTCGCGTTGATCTCGGCGGCGTTGACTTCCTGGGGCGCGGAAAGTGGGTCGCCGTGTTCGTCGACACCCCATTCGGCGTTTTCCCACTCCAGCTGCTGCTCGGGGGTGAGTTCGCCGTAGGAGATGCCGCGGCGCATGAAGGCGGTGCTGCCGGAGAACACCTCGTAGGGCACGAGGTTGCCTTCCTCGATGGCGCGGTGCAGGCTGTAGTAGCCGGTCGGGGTGTCGGGCTCGCAGCCGAAGAAGGTGTAGGTGTCGTGGGAGAGGTTGCTGCGCGGGGTGGCTGTCAGCCCGACGACGAGGGCGTCCAGGTAGTCGAAGATGCGTCGATAACGCTGGTAGATGGATCGGTGAGCCTCGTCGACAATGATGAGGTCGAAGTCGAAGGAGTTGAAGCGTTGGCCTTCGCCGATCATGCCGATCATGGTCTGGTACGTGTTCACGTACACCTGGCCCTCGCCGGCGGGGTTGGTGGTCAGGTTGACGGGCACCGCCTCTGCGAGGTGCTCGTTGAACGCCGCGTGCGCCTGCGTGACCAGCGCTTTGCGGTCGGCGAGGAAGAGCACGTTGCGGATCCAGCCGGCCTCTAACAGCATGGACACGGTGGCGATGGAGACGCGCGTCTTGCCTGTACCCGTCGCCATGACCAACAGCGCGCGGCGCTTACCCTTGCCGAACGCCTCCGCCACGGACTGGATCATCTCCAGCTGGTAGGGCCTGCCGGCGATCTCGGTGATGGTGGAGCTGTGCGCGCTGAGCGGTTGGCGCTTGTCGCGCCGGGCGATGAGCGCCTCCATCGCACGCACTGTTGGGTAGGACTCAATAGTGCGGGTTTCGTAGCCGACACCGCCCGGCAGGTCGGCGTCCCTGTCCCAAAAGCGCACCTCGTACCCGGTGGTGTAGAAGATCAGCGGTACACGGCCCGTCGCGTTGCCGATGGCATCGGCATAGATCGCGGCCTGCTGGCGGCCGTCGTTAATGCTGCGGCTGGCCTTCTTCGCCTCCACAACGGCGATTGGCACACCCTGCGTATCCAGCAGCACATAGTCCACCTTCATGCCCGCCACCGGGTATTCCTCGATGAGCGTTCGGCCGCGCACAAACCCGGCATCCTCCAACATCGGCGTGATGATGTCACGGCGCGTCTGCGCCTCATCCACCGCCAACTGCGGTGCCGGTGGCGTCAGCTTCTCCTGCTGCTTGCGGATCTGCTCCCGCAGCTTCGCGATCTCCTCCTCATACCCCGCAGCCTTTTCCAGCTCCCGCTGCTGCGCCTCATCCAGCTGCAGTTTGTACAGGTCAGCCTGCTCCCTCGCGGACTTCTCCTTCGCCGCCAGCGCCATCATCTGCCGCTGGTTCAACGCCGCCTGCCGCGGTGCCTGCTTCAAGATCTCGACGTCAAACGGCGCAATCCCTCGAATCGTCTTCCCCGAGAAGTGCGTAGTTGCGAACACCATCACGTCATACAGGTGTTTCAGGGCCTGCAGCGCCTCATCGCTGGTGATGTGCGCTTCGCTGTGCACCGCGGTGTTGCCGGCCTTGCGCAGGATGTGCATCTTGGAACGGATCGTCTCCGGCAGCAGGCGCGAGAAGTCCGGGTTGGTCAGCGTATCGAAGATGTTGGACTGCTTCTCCAGCCCATTCAACGCCGCGATATGCCCAATGACCTGCTCTAACACGAACCGGGATTGGAACATCGACGCGCGCGGGTTGGTCAGCGCGGCATCCTCCGCATTGCGACACTCAATAATGAGCTGGGGCCATGCTTGCCCAACGAAGCCAAAGTTGGACGGACGTGGAGTGATGCTCACCTGATCGCCTTTCTTCCCGGTGCGCTCGTTCGCCTGCGCGTTATTCTATACCGTTGCGTTGTGGCTCGAAACCTACTCGAAACATGCTCGAAACGGATTCACATGTTTTGACCTGGGTATATCACTCTACTCGAAATCGTTTCGAGTAGAGTGATCCACATGAATACTGCGGTAAAGGTTGATGAGTTACTTACGCGCCCCGAAGATCAGTGGTTTGAGCGGAAATCGTTTCGTATTAAACCGAAGGATCTTGCGAAGGCGATTATCGCGTTTGCCAACGCCGAGGGCGGGGTCATCGCTGTCGGTATCACTGATCGACAATTCGATGGGTTGCCTAGCGCACGGCAGGACAACGACTTACGACAATCGGCGTTTGATCACACCGATCCAACGGTTCGAGTCGAGATCGAGAGCCTTCGCATTGATGACGCCACATCTGTATACCTATTCCATATCTTGCCTAGTGAGCGTGTACATTATTCCAATTCGGGGGAGTGCTTCCTGCGCATCGGGGATGAAACGAAGCAGCTGGGCCCCGACGGCATTTTAGAGTTGCGGTATTTGAAGGGGGAGCAGCAGTTTGATGCAATTGTTCCACCACGTGCTGAGCCTGGAGACCTCGATATGGCGCAGGTCGAGCGGTATGCGGAGGCGATTGGTTCGGCCTCGGCCCAAGATGCGTTGAGGGCGCGAAACTTGGTAGATAGGGTCGGCAACCCGCGGACAGCAGCATTGTTGCTTTTCGGAAAACATCCGCAGGAGTTCTTTCCAAACGCTCATGTTCGTGTGGTCCAGTTCAATGACATAGATCGGTTGCCGGGTCATGGTCAGCAAATTCTTTACGACGAACGCTTCGACGGCACCCTGCCAGAACAGATTCAGCAGGCCAGAACTGCGATTAGCAAGATTCTTCCAAAAGTGCGCCGTCTTGTGGGCAGTGGGCTTTTTGAAGAGGAGGATTTGATCCCGCCGGATGTGTGGCTAGAGGGTTTGGTGAATGCGGTGATCCACAGGTCTTACAGTATGGCTGGGGATCACGTCAGGTTCGAGATCTATCCTGATCGGGTTGAGGTGTCTAGCCCTGGCAGGTTCCCTGGCTTGGTGGACCCGTCGAAACCCGAAGCAATTGCGCGGTTTGCAAGAAACCCGTTGATTGCGCGTGGGACTGCTGAGTTGCGGATTGGGCAGGAGTTGGGGGAAGGGATTCGACGAATGATCGCAGGTATGCGAAAGGCGGGTTTTGCAGACCCCGTGTACCGGCAGACAAGTGGCAGTGTTGTCTTGACATTGAAGGCAGTGCAACGCCTCGACGAGTCGCTTCGTGCGGACTTGCCGCGCTACTCAACAGAGGTGCTTGCAGCCTTGCAGGCAAGCCCACATCCCTTATCGACGGGCCAAGTTGCCAATGCCCTTCACCTCTCGAACCCTCCCGTCCGCCGTGCTCTGCAAGCGCTCCGGGACGCTGGACTCGTGCAGTGGAACGGAAGCGGTTTGAGGGATCCTCGCGCAACATGGTCAGCGGTCAGCCCGCTGCGTTACTGATACATGACCAACGAACAAAAGTTCCCCACGGGTGCGTGGGGAGGTTTGTGTGGCCCTCTAGTTAGTCATTACTTTTGCATCGCTTCGATAAGGTACGGGATTGAAGATGACGGGCATGGCCCTTTTGCATTGGGGCGTATTTCGGTCCAGTGGCGTTTTGCGCGTGCCGTTGCCTCAGGGTATCTCTCGACTGGGAACGTTACCCCGAGTTCTTTCGCATTGCGGCCTGTGAGATAGCGTTCCTTTTGCAGTACATCGGTCATTTTCTTCGCGTCGCTCCCGCCGTCGTAGAGGTGCCAATACAGCCACTGCTCAAATTGAGGGTTCGTTACTGCGACTGAGATATTGCTCTTTTGTGCGAGCTGAAGAACATCACCCAGGGTGGTGTGTTGGTCACAATCGACGACTAGGAACGCGCGGTCAAAGTTGTCGGACTTCAGATGGTTCTCGCATGTATCAAGAACTCGCTTGGGTTCTCCCTTACTAGGTACAACCTTGATGTCCGTGGCCACGTCGTTGGAACGCAGAATTTGTGCGAGCCTTTGGAAGTAAACTTGCTCAGACTTTCCTTTGTCGCCTTCTACAACAATCAGAAGCCGACTTTTCAGCTTCCGCTTTGCCCTGCTCTTGGGCTTTCTGGGTGTACCTTTACGCGCTGCCACGTTCCCCATTTTCTTGCCCCCGTCGTGTAGGTGATAGTTCTTCAACAGCACTTCGCATTAAACCTGGTAATAGATACGGTAGCGCGCCGAATCGGCCTTCCAGGTATTGCTTTGCAAGATTTGATGCCGGTTTCAAATCGCGGAAGTCCTGCAAGTTATAGAGCGTACTTGCACCAGAGCTGTCTTTTTCGGTGAACCAGACTTGCTCTTTCGTCAGGTTCGCAGAAGACTGCGGCTGGAGCAGGGTTACGTCATGTGACGTGAAGATCAGTTGGGCCCCGTGTGGGTTTGTATCTTGATCTTGGAACAGTGCGACGATTGCTTCGGCGAGAATGGGGTGGAGGCTGGTATCCAGCTCGTCGACGCAAAAAATTGTGCCGTCGCGGAGCGCTTCTAAGATGGGAACGGCCATGGCGAGCCATGCCAACGTTCCGGATGATTCATCGCGCATGAGAAAGCCGGCGTCGGCGGATTCGTTGCCATGGTGATAAAACCGCAGTGTTCTGTTTACGAAGTCGTGGTCGATCAGACTTTGGCCTGATAGAGCTTTCCCGGTCGCCTTCAGGCCCCGTGCCGCAGATCGCTCGAGAATCTTGCGTATTTCCGGGGGTAACTCTCGTTCATCTACATCAATTCGCGTGATTCCGATATCCGCTACTGCTGCGAGTGTGGTGAGTACGTTCAACGGAATTCGTTCATCGGCGATATCCGCCGCAATTCGGTCGAGGCGTTGCCGCCGGGCACTGTCGCTGATGTCGTAGAAATCGACGCCAGCGATAATGCTTCCCACAAACGACTGCAGTTTGTCGTGACCTGCAACGTAGCCACGGGAGAGCACAAGTTCTCGCGGGGCTGGAGATATACGTGGTCCCAGATACTTATGCCAGCTGGTTATGCCTTGTTCGGCGTCTCTTTCCAGAAGTCGTGTTGGGCGGGAGGAGAAATAACCAAGCAGCAGCTCGTGTTCAATGCGGTTCGCGGAAATGGAGAATTCGTAGTGATATCGAATTTCTCGGGCCGCAAGCTCCGGGCCGCCAATGCCACCGGTTAACGTGAAATCGAGTGCAAAGAAGCTGGGGGAACGTACAGAGTCCTCATCTAGCTTGAATGGAGATCGACGATTTTTCTGAAATTCAAGCCATCTGCTTGCAGAGCATTGGATTGCCTCCATTGCATAGCGCATTGCGTCGAGTACCGCCGTCTTTCCTGACGCGTTGGGTCCAAAGATGGCTGCAACCGGTAGAACGGCATCGGCCCAACTCTCACCTTGACGAGGAACTGCGGTGCGCCAGGAGCTGCGCGTCATTTCCAGCGTAAACTCATCACGGAAGCTACGGTGATTCTCCGCAATAAAGCTAAGCAGTCTCATGGAAGTAAGTTTAGGTGAGAAAAGCTCATTACGGGAAAAAATTTCCCCAGAAAGGCTTAATAAAGAAAATGATGCGGTTTTACTAACTCACCGATTGCACAATCCTGTACACCGTTGCTCGGTCGCCTTGGCCACCTTCCATGGTGACGATGCCCTCGCGAAGCAGTGGCGCGAGTCCGTAGCGCACTTGGCCTGTGGAAAGTCCGGTATTGGCTGCCAGTACGTTCACGGTGATACCGCTACCTGTCGCGGAGAGTGCCTGGTAGATCCGGGGTACGTTCTTGCCCAAGGCTTGGAGGTTGACCAGTAGGTCTTCCTCGGTCGGGGAGAGTCGGGTATTGGAGCCTATGTCTTCCAGCCGGGCATCGTGTTCTGCGCTGGAGCGGGAGCCTCGTGGGAACAGTACGGTGAATTGGACGCTGGTGTTGATGAAGCGGGGCGTCGCTACGCGTGATTCGCGGCAGGAGGTGATCGCTTCGCGGGTGCCGCCGCCTTCGTCAGCGTGGTTGTCCGCGCGGCGGAACCCCGCGACAGCTTGTGCGCCCCGCGGACAGTTCGACCTGTAGGCAGAGGCCGCCCGGGGTGTCCGCCCCGCCGTCCGCGGAACTTTGTGACAACCCGACACTCCGTTTCATGTGAAACATAACTGGTCTGGGAGCAAGCAACAGTTTTACACTTTAACAGTATGGTTTTTGAAGTTTCACACTTTGATGACCTGCATGTTTAGCAGTTTGAATAGTGGGAAGCCCTCCTCAGTGCAAGCCCGTTGCCACAACATCCAGGAGTCCAATTGTTTCATGCCGATTTAGAGCACTACTTAGCCATTGTTGAGCGGGTTTATGTTGCGGTGCAGCGGAGTGGAAGGCATAAACGAGAATGTTGACATCAGGAATGATCATCGAGTACCGCCCACACAGCTTCTTTGTTGCTGAGATCAACTAGAGCCGGTCCGCCGCAATCGAAGGAGGGCAGGTTAACGGGGGTGTCTTCGGTACTGATGCGGGCTTCCTTCTTGAGGGCAGCGCGGACCGCCTCTTCGACGTATGAGCTCAAAGTGACATTGTTGGCTTTGGCTTGGACCCTCGTTTCTTCAAGGAGTTTCGGCGGGAGGTTTATCGTCGTGCGCATACCTTTAGGGTAGAAAGCATCAAGTCATCATTCAAGAGGTGCAATGATGTATCTGCCTTCAGGAAGCCGTGAAAGGTTGACTGGTGTCTTAATTCAGTGCGAGCGTCAGGATCAGTACTCCGATGGAGAATGCGAGCATGCCTAAGCAGTTGATCCAGAATGCGCTACCGAGGAAGTGGGCGCGGACATGGGCTGCTGCGGCCGCGCAGAAATAGGCGATGACTCCAATCATGGCTGTGATTCCTACGCCGGGGAACCAGAGGCCGGCAATGAGTCCTACGGCGGCGAGGCACTTGATGACAATGAGCGCCCACCACCAGTCCTTGGGGAGTTTGACGCCGCTGAGGCAGGCTTCGATGAAGGGGACTGGTTTGAGGGAGAGGGCGGCGTCGCCAAGCAGAATGGCTGCTAGTAGAAGGGAGGGCCAGGCTGGGGAAGATTCTAGGATCATTGGGTTACTCCGAATGCGGTGTTGAGGCGTTCGATCGATGAGGCGGCTTGGGATGTGAGGTGCTCGGTGTCGTAGATTCCGGCGGCCCAGCCGATGAGTAAGCCGAGGTAGACGTTGTACAGCAGGTCGGCGTACTCGGCCGCATCGGCGCTGCTGAGCCTGGTGCCGAGTCGCAGGGTGATTTCATCGGTCAGGAGCGTTTTGAGTGCGGTGAGCGCTTCGCCTTGATTGCCTTGTTGGATGAGTGCTGCGCCAAAGGCGCGGGAGAGCTCTTCGTGGCCGGTAAACATCTGGAGGAAAGGTCTCAGGACATCGAGAAGGCTATCGGATTGTCCCCGGATGTCATCGTGGAGTTCTGAAATGTGTTGGCCAATGGTGCGGATGAGCAGCGTTTGTTTGTCGCCGACTCCCATGACGGTTCCCACGCTAACGCCAGCTTCGGATGCGATAGTCCGGATGCTGGTGGTGGCGTAGCCCTGAGTGAGGAAGAGTTCGTAGGCGGTGGCTAGGACCTTGCTGACGGTGCCAGCTTTGGCGGCCGAGCGCGATGAGTGAACGTGTTCAGTGAACATGTTCAAAAGGGTAGCTCTTGATGGTTTCGAGGTCAATGACGCCGAAGTGTTGACAGTTGGCGCTAGGCCAGCGTGGGGAAGACGCGGTCGCGCAGCAGGTGTGCAAGCTCGCGGTCGGGGGCTGCTGGGTTGACCCAGGCGGTGTCGCCGATTTCGGCGGCGGCATGGGGTTCGTCGGCGGTGACGGTGCGGGTGTAGGTGAAGATGGTGCCGACGACGACCTCGCCCGGTTCGTTGGCGGCGGGAGCGTCGAAGGTGCCGAGTTTGTTGAGGCTCTCGGCGTCGAGGGTGAGGCCTACTTCTTCGGCAACTTCGCGCAGGGCGGCGTCGACAAGCGCCTCGCCCGCCTCGGGCTTGCCGCCGGGCAGTTGGTACTTGGTGGAGGACTTCTTGCGCACGGTAAGCACGTGGCCTTGTGGGTTGCGGATGACGACGGCTGCTACTTCAATCATGGCTGCTGATTGTAGGCGGCCTAGAGCAGCGGCAGGAGCACGAGGGCGAGATTGAGTGCGATGACCAGCGCGGCAAGCGTCCAGCCCACGGCCATAGACCAGGGTTTCGCGGCGAACTCACCCATGACGTCCCGGGAGCCGGCATAGCGGAAAAGCGGGATGATGGCGAAGGGGATGCCCAGGGAAAGAAGTGCCTGGCTGACCACCAGTGCCATAGTGGGGTCGACCCCGCAGCCGATGATGACCAGCGCCGGGATGAGCGTGACCAGGCGGCGGACTAGTAGGGGGACCTTGATGTGAAGCAGGCCGTCCATGATTTCGGAGCCGGCGTAGGCGCCCACTGACGTCGAGGCGAGGCCGCTGGCCAGCAGGCCGATGGCGAAGAGAACGCCGGCCAGCGGGCCGAGGTGGCTGGCAATCGCCGTGTGGGCCCCGGAGATGGTCTCTGTGCCGTCCACGCCGTAGAGGGCCGAGCCCGCCAGGACCAGCAGGCCCACGTTGACGAGCCCGGCGATGGACAGCGCCACGGCGATGTCCGCGCGGGTGCCGGCCAGCACGTGGGGGATTTCCAGGTCGGGGTAGCGCTGCTTGGTCAGGGAGGAGTGTAGGTAAATGGCGTGCGGCATGACGGTGGCGCCCAACATGGAGGCGGCCAGCAGGATGCTGTCCTTGCCCTCTAGGCGGGGGATGAGGCCGCCGGCCACGTCGGCGGGGTCGGGCGGGGCGATGGCGAGGCCGGCAAGGAAGCCGATGCAGATGACCAGGAGCAGGCCGATGACAAGCCCCTCGAACCACTGGTTCTTCTTCTGGAAGATGAGGAGAATGATGGAGACCGTGCCGATGATGAGCGCGCCCGCGAACAGGGGGAGGTTGAAGAGGAGTTGCAGGGCAATGGCGCCGCCGATGACTTCGGCGAGGTCGGTGGCCGCGGCGATGAGCTCGGCCTGGGCCCACATGCCTAGGCGCGCGCGGCGGGAGAGACGCTCGCCCATGATTTCCGGCAGGGAGCGGTGGGTGACTAGGCCCAGTTTGGCGGAGTGGTACTGGATGAACATGGCCATGAGGTTGGCCACGACGAGTACCCACACCAGGAGGTAGCCGTAGTGGGAGCCGGCGCTGATGTTGGCGGCTACGTTGCCGGGGTCGACGTAAGCCACTGCAGCAACGAAGGCGGGGCCGGTGAGGCTGATTAAGGTCTTACGCATAGGCATCTCCATACCAAAAGTTCAACTACTTGAAGTCTAGTTTTCATCGCCATATGTTCAAGCACGCAAAAAGTTTTGCACTTTCACACTTTGGTTTTGCACTTTGGCAATGTGCGTTTGGTGCAGTTGGTTGAGGAAGAGTGAACACCCTCAAGCGGATATCCGGCGCTGGCTATTGTGTCCAGGAAAGTGTTGCGCTGTTCCAGGTTGTGGTCAACGTATGGAGTTCATTGTTCAGAACGGGGTCAATGAGGAGTGCAGCAACCCGAAGGGCTTCATCTAGAATCAAGAATTCTTTTCGTATTTCGTTGCCAAATTTCTTTGCGGCTTTCGGGTACCGATCTGCCCACGTTGCATCAGGGATATTGAGATTTGTTGGGAGAGTAACGCCTCGGATTTGTTGCTGTGAGTTGAGAGCGTCGCGGAGTTCAGCAGCATTGAGCTGTGTTGTTGGCGGAAGCTCTGAAGCTAATAGCTAATAGCGCAATGTCGTAGAGATCGTGATAGCGTGTCGACGCTTTGCCCGGAGGTGTGTCGCCGTGTATCTCATACATTGCGCAGACTTTATCTGCGATCTGGTTTGCGATGGGGTACGACGTGACTTGGAAATGTTCTGGAAGATAAGGTGTCTGGACGTCGTAACTTGAAGCTACGGTGACTGATTCCACTTCACTAGTGACCTCAAGGTCACCACTGACGTCGATGGAAAACTCAATGAAGCGGTTGCTGCTACCTAAGCCGTAAGTGACTGTAACTTTGAGGCGTTTGCTGTCTATCGTGCCGATTCGTTCCGCCTTGCCATTGCTCTTTTCCACTTGAAATGTATAAGGGCCTACTCAGTGCTTGTTCATTGTCGCGATGAGGCTGTCAGCGGCTTTTAAGGCTGAGGTAGGGGCATATTGCCGAAATAGGTCGAGGTCTTTTGTCTGCCGGGCGCCTGGTATTCGGCAGTAAATGTTGGTGCCCCCTTTGAGCACCCAACCGTCGTTTAGGCGCATGAGTTCATGAAGGAACACCTCACGGAAAAACTGGTTATATACGTCGTTTGGCTTCTTTCCGGCGTGGCTTGCTTCCTTCTTCAGTGCTGAAACGATCTGACCGTGGCGCTCCCTTTGTTTTTGAGGTTGTGGCACAGGATTCTCCTTGAGGTTTTGCTGTGTGGGATGGGGGAAGAGGGGTGGACAGCCAGAGGGTCTTCAAACCTTCACTGTGCACGATCGTTTCGGCTAATTGTTTATGTGTTGCTTCGAGCGCATGGGCAGTAGCTGCTCTGCCAGCGAGCATGTTCTGGAGTGCCTCTTCTACATTGCTGCTGTGAAAATCGGTTTGAAGCGGCATCTTTGCGGCGAGCGCCTTTAGCTCTTCAGCAAGTGGCCCCAGCGCCTTGGCGACAGCTCTTTGGATTTGCTCTTCCATGATTGCCGCGGGAACAGGTGGAAAGCATTCTTTCCAAAGCATGCGTAGCCCTTCCTGATCACCTTTTAGCAGGCCGAAAGCTGTTTCGTTTCCAGTAAAAGCGCTGAGTAGCTCAGGTTCTTGCAGTAATTGCTTAGCACTTGCATCTGCAATGAGGTCGAGGAGATGCTGGGGTTCATGCCCGTCTAGTGCGAGGTCCACGATGGTACGAGCTGCGGTTGTGATAGGGAGGTTGTGTTCAGGGTGCAGGGTCCATTCGTGGTCGTGGAGTTTGCTTCGATGAAACTGGACTTCTGGTTGCCTGCTTTGGCGTCGACGGTTGACGGTGAAGTGGATTCCATCGGGCCAGAGGTCACCGATGCCCCAGAGTTCAGCTGCGGTGGTGTGGGAGATGACGGATTCGGACGCCAATGTAGGGTCATGGACCCGGTCAGCGGCCATCATCTCGGGTCGGAGTGCAAGCCATTGTGCTTTGACGTCTAACGCTGGACTTATCATGGTGCCGACGGTCGCATAAACCCCATGTCGAACTCGGATGAGTCCACCCCTTGTCTCTAGTCGGGAGAGAGTCAAGGGCGTTACTCCTTCTGCGCGTGCTTGTTTTGCCGTGCACAGTTCCCACTGTTGGGAAGCGATCTCCCCGATGATCTCCAACGATTCGGCGGCATCCATACTTCAAAAATTACCATATAGGATAGTTTTGCAGCACGGAGATTTCATAACTCCTGCGAAACTATCAGTCGGGTTGCCGCCTCCTCATCCCATGAGCTGCAGGATGTTCGCGGCTATTTCGTCCGCGCGGCGGACACCTTGACGGGTTGCTGCAACGAAACTCGCTGGTCGCGATGGTGCCGCGGACAGCGGAGGCGCGATGGTTCTTATCGACGCCTCTTCGATCAACCACGCTTACCTTTAACACTCATGATCCAGTTTCCAGGTGATCTGTGATTATTTGTCCGCGCCGCGGAATCCAGCGACTACCTGTCCGCCCCGCGGACACCTGAATACGATCCCACTGTCCGCCCCGCGGACAGTTCGACTTGGAAGCCGAGGTTTTGCAGAGTGTCCGCGGCGCGGAACTCTGCCGTAACCCCGAAGCCACATTCACCGGTGGCAACCTGTCCGCCCCGCGGAAAGTCGGTGTGGTTGCCTGTCCGCGCGGCGGACACCTTGACGGCTTCACGCCGGGAAAGTTGCTGGTAGATGGCGTGCCGCGGACAGTGGAAGCAGCGGCGGGTTTTCTAATCAACGCCGGCTCCGTCCCATCACGTTTACCTTTCACAACGCGCCTCGGTTTCCGGGTGAGTGGTGGATGTCAGTCCGCCCCGCGGAATCTGCCGCAGCTTTTTATAGGTGGCCCTCCCACCACGGATACCTTCATCCGTCATCCACATCATGTTCACTGCTGCCGACTGTCCGCGCGGCGGACACCTCGACGGGTTGCCGTCAAGAAATTCGCTGGTGACGATGGTGCCGCGGACAGTGGAAGCAGCGGTTACTTTCTTATTGACGCCCTCTCCGTCCCACCACGCTAACCACCAACAACATGACCCGGCTTCCGGGTGAGCGATGAAGATCTGTCCGCGCGGCGGAATCCAGTGACAACTTGTCCGCCCCGCGGAAAGCCGGTGTAGTTGGTTGTCCGCGCGGCGGACACCTCGACGGGTTTACGCCAGGAAAGTCGCAGGTAGTGGCTGTGCCGCGGACAGTGGAACCTTGAGGATTGTCCGCCCGCGGAATAGACCCGAGGCGTTTGTAAAAGAGACCTACAACATTGTCCGAGATGCGACCGGGTGGAAGATAGTCCAAATGTAATTCTGCGTATGGCTCGAAACGTACTCGAAACGAACTTTCAAGTCGTGAAAAGCGCAAAACAATCTACTCGAAACCGTTTCGAGTAGATTGCCAAGTGGTCTTTAACGAGTCCTTTTATCTGTCAGCTCTAAAGCTCTCTCGAGAAAGCCCGAGAGGAAAGGGAGGTGTAGAGCTCTCGGAGCAGTGTCAATTTACTGCTGCGAAGTGCTCGCTGGTGAAAAGCCGTCCGGACTTGATTTCCAACTGTTGTTTGCAGAGCTGCGTCGACATCTGGAATTTCAACGGACAAAAAATTAGTTTGCGAAATGTTCTTCATGCTTCCGCCGCTACCGGAAGATGCCTTACTAATCGCATTCCGTGTAAGTGGGTGCTGCAGACATGCCCATAGGAAGAAAGGGTCGACCGAGTCCTTCGTGACCAAACGCCACAACTTATCCGGCAACAGCAAATTCTCATAGGGTTGATCCACGATTGCAGACGCCCCCACCAGTTCGGTGGTGTTGGCTCGAGAAACGAGTAGGTCCCCTTCTTGTACTCGGTGATGCTCAGGGGGTTCGTAGCTCGGGTCCAAGGGTTTCGACTCTTCTGGTTTGAAGTACCCGCTAGTGGTCGAGCTAATTTTGAGGACACGTGGCCCTCCAGGCGTTGAATGCTCTTTGAGGCTTTTCCCGGAGACAATTCTCTCTACGTATTCTCCAATCGGGACAGTTCGGTTCGTTTCTGGTGCCAGATTTTTGACCAGTGTTTCTAGCTTTGAAATGGACTGCTCTTCAGCGCGGATCGCCTCCTCTACCGGGCCCAGAATTGTCGCGATGCGCTGCTGCTCCTCCAGAGGAGGCAGAGGGACCTTGATCTCCAAGAGGTCGCGGTTGTTGATCCTGGGAAGGTTGATCCCGTTAAGATGCCTTTTGATTTGAGCAAATGCGAAACCGCTAAGTAAGAAATGCAACAGGTAGTGGGTATCGTCGCCGTTAATCATGCGGAGGATAGTGATGTCACCTGAGCACGTGCCCGGCGCAGATGCAATAGCAGCTTTGCGGAGATTGGGCCGGAGACGTCCAAACAGAATGTCACCGGACTCGAATACGGGCTTTCCGCCTTTAAGCGAAAACGCATCGGCACGACTGTTTCCTAGAATTCCGCCACCGGTTTTGAGGTGTTCCAATCCAAAGTATGGTGTCGCAGGGTCGAGGTTTTCTCCCGGCACTTTCTTGGTAACAACCTCGGCAACATCCCCCAACTTCACCATCTCCCACCTCATCTAGATCAGCCCCTTGAGCATGCTCATGGCGTCGGCGATTTGGGCGTCGAGGGCGTCGATGTCGGCGAGGATGTCTTTCGGGTCGCGGGTTTCTTCGGTTTCGAAGACGATTTCTTTGTACCGGTTCATCGACAGGTCATAGTCCGCCTCGCGGATCTCATCGACGGGCACGGTGAAGGACGCTTCGGTGCGGGCGCGGTCGCGTTCGGCGGCCTGGTTGTGGAAGCGGGCCACAACGTCGGGGAGGTTGTTGAGGCGCAGCTGGGCGTCGTCAAGTGGAGTCTTGGGCCAGGGGCCGAGTAGTTCCTCGGCGAGCAGTGGGGTGCGTTTGTCGTCGAGGGAGCGCCCGTCGGCGGTGATGTCGTAGAACCAGATGTGCTCATTTTGGCCCGGCGAGTCGGTGCGGGTAAAGCACACGATGGCGGTGGACACCCCGGTGTACGGTTTGAACGCGCCGGACGGCAGTTTGATGATGCCGTCGATTTTTTGGTTGTCCACAAGCTCTTTGCGCAGCGTTTTGTGCGCGTGCGTCGAGCCGAACAGCACACCCTCCGGCACAACGACAGCCGCCCTGCCGCCCAGCTTTAGCAAGGTCAAAAACCTCGCGATGAACAGCAGCTCTGTCTTCTTCGTCTTTATCGACGCCAACTCCGGATCCAAAATGTCCTGATTAATCGAGCCCGCAAACGGTGGGTTCGCCAGCAGCACATCGAACGCTTCAAGCCGCTCTGGCGCCAGTTCCTGGAGGGAGTCAAGGTAGGAGATGTTCGGGTCGCTAAAGCCGTGCATGACCATGTTCATCGCGGCGATGCGCACCATGGTGGAGTCGAAGTCGAATCCGGTCAGGCTGTGGGCGAGGTACTGCTCGCGCTGCAGTTTGGTGGCGTTTTTGAAATCATCACGCAGGTATTCGCTGGTGGCGGCGAGGAAACCTGCGGTGCCGCAGGCTGGGTCGATAAGTCGGTCGGTGACCTTCGGTTCGGTCAGCGCCACGATCAGTTCGATGATGTGGCTTGGTGTCCTGAACTGTCCGTTCGTGCCGGCGGTGGCCAGTTTGGACAACATGTACTCGTACAAGTCGCCCGTCATGTCCTTATTCGAGAACTCCAGCTTCGCGATCATCGTCGCCACCGTTGTCAGCGTCGCCGCGTTCGGGATCAGGAACGCCGCGTCCTTCATGTGGGTGACAAACCCGCTGTCACGTGCGGCGCCGAGTTGTTTGATGTAATCAAACCCCTCACGGAAGGCGGCGAAGCGCGCCTCCGGCGAATCGACGGCCAACAACTTGGAAAAGCGCAGGTGGTCGTGGGTGGCGTCGTAAAATAGTTGGGTGTCATCCGGCTCCCCGCCCAGCGTGTTGGCGAGGAATTCCGCGTCCGCCTGGCGCTCGTCGAGTTGGCGCATGAAGAGGAGGTAGGTGAACTGTTCGATCACGGTGATTGGGTTTGAGATGCCGCCGGACCAAAAAGCGTCCCAAATGCGGTCTACCTGGGATTTCAGCGCGCCTGTAATCATGGCGTCATTCTAACAACCGTGCGGGGCAGAAGATAGAACGGCTCGTGCGCGGAGCTATCTTTTAAAAACCGCGATTTCTATAAGATAGGTGCTTATCGAGTGGCATCTAAGTTCTGTTTTTCCAGATTTTCAGAAGATAGGGCGGAGCCGTCGTCGAAAAGTTGGACCCCTAGCGGGGCGCGATTTGGTCATACCTCATCCGAGGAGCAATATATTCGTGCTACCAATCGGACAACGTGAAGAACTGATTATGACTCAACAATTTCATCCGCGCGCATGGTTCCCCGTCGCAGGCAGCATGGTTGCTGTCGCGTGGGGCGGCAACGAATTCACCCCGCTGCTCGTGATGTACCGCGAAACCTCCCACTTTTCGCAGGTCACCGTCAATGGGCTGCTCGCCGCCTACGTCCTGGGCATCATCCCGGCGCTGCTGATCAGCGGTCCGCTGTCCGACCACATTGGACGACGCCCCACCATGCTCCCAGCCGCACCACTTTCGCTCGTGGGGTCCTTCCTGCTGTCCATCGCCCCGAACGAGCCACTGGTGATCGCGACGGGCCGCATCTTGTGCGGGCTCGCCCTGGGCATCGTGATGGCGGTGGGGTCCACGTGGGTCTCGGAGCTGATTATTAAAGCGGGCGGGGACCCGGCGTCGGGGCCGCGCAAGGCGTCGATGTGTCTGACCGTCGGCTTCCTGATCGGCGCTGCGCTCGCCTCCGTGCTGGCGCAGTGGGGCCCGTGGCCCACGCACACCGCGTACGTGCTGCACATCCTGCTCACACTCGGCACCGCCTACTGGCTCCTGGACACCCCGGAAACCCGCCCGCCGCGCCGGGGCACCGTGAAGGAAACCTTCCTTGAGCTGCGCGTTCGCGACATGCTCGAAATGCTGCACATCCCATCCGCCGCGCACCGTCGCTTCGTGCGCATCGTCGTGCCGGTCGCGCCGTGGGTATTCGGGTGCGCCGGCGCCGCGTACGCCCTGCTGCCGCAGCTGCTGTCCAGCTCGGCGCACGATATGCCCATCGCGTTTTCCGGCTTCATGACGGTCGTGACCCTCGGCTGCGGCGTCGGCGTCCAGATGCTCGGCCGTGTCATCGATACGAGTAGGTCCGCCCGCGCGTCCGCCGTCGCGATGGCCGTCATCACCGTCGGCTGCATCCTCGCCGCCGAAGCGTCCCGGTCGCTGTCGCTGCCAATCGGCGTTGCAGCCGCCGCCATCATGGGCGCCGGCTACGGCCTGGCCCTGGTCGCCGGACTTTCCGAAGTCCAACGCATCGCCAACGCCGACGAACTCGCCGGCCTGACCGCCGTCTACTACTCGGTGTCCTACACCGGCTTCTTCATCCCGATGGTCTTCAGTGCCGCCGCGCCCGTCGTCGGCTTCACCACCCTGTTCGTCATCGGCACCATCCTTGCCCTGTGCTGCCTGGTCAACGTGGTCCTCGGCTGGCGCGCCCACCTGCCCGGCCCGACCTGGTAGGCGGCTGCCCCGGCTCTCTGCCGCCTCCGGCCCTCAAATCTGCTCGTAGCGTGCGCTTCGAAGCGTGCGATGCTGGTCGCGCATTTCGACCCACCCCGGCCGATTTCTGGCGACCAGCGTCGCACTCCTTGAACACCTCGACCGGAACGGATTTCAGCAAGCAGCGTGCTATCTCCACAGCGCCATTCATGATCAACCAGGCCTGTAATCAGCCCCGGCGCACCTCAAACCTGCTCGTAGCGTGCGCTTCAAAGCGTGCGATGCAGGTCGCGCTTTTTCATCCGGCCCGGCCGATTTCCGGCGACCAGCGTCGCACTCCTTTAACACCTCGACCGGAACGGATTTCAGCAAGCAGCACGGCCCCAGCCCCCAACCCCAGCACACCCGTCTATCCTGAAATATCCATAAAGATGTGCCCAGATGCGAAAAATCAGATACGGGGACATCTGGGCACATCTAGCCGGATATTTCACACATTTTCGATTATTGTGAACCCATGGACCAAACACTGAACCCGTATTCGCCAGGTGCGGGACTGCGACCACCTGCGCTGACAGGGCGCGAAGCGGAGCTCGAGCTTGTCGAGGCGATCATCACAAGGACCCGCAGCGGGTTGCACAATCGCGGCGTTATCCTGAGTGGTTTGCGTGGGGTGGGCAAAACGGTGTTGCTGAATGAACTCGCGTCGCGTGCCGAGAATGCAGATTGGTTGACGGTGCAGCTTGAGGCAAGCGCTGATCGTGCTGGTGCGCAGCGGGTCCGGAAGCGGTTGGCCCGTGAACTGGCGTTGAGTGCGCGGAAGGTGTCGCTGCGTAAGCGGTGGAAGCACTTCAAGGATGCACTGCCCGCGATTGCTTCGTTTGCATGGCATGTCGGCGGTATTGACGTCGCACTGGAAGTACCTGCTCAGGCGGGTATTTCTGACTCTGGTGATATCGGGATGGATCTCGAGGAACTTGTGCTGAGTGTCGCAGAGTCCGCGCAGAAGGACGGGAAGGCGATTGCGTTTTTTATTGACGAGATGCAGGACCTTGATGCGGAATTGATGTCGGCGGTGATTACCGCGCAGCACCAGGCGGGCCAGCGTGGTTTGCCGTTTTATGTGTTCGGGGCGGGCCTACCTACGTTGCCTCAGAAGCTGGCGGAATCTCAGTCGTACGCGGAGCGTCTGTTCGAGTACCGCAAGATTGGTCCATTGTCAGATAGCGCGGCGGCGGCCGCACTTGAGGATCCGGCTACCAGGCAAGGGGTGCTGTTTACATCAGCAGCGTTGCGGAATCTTGTGGACGCCGCTCTGAATTACCCCTATTTCCTTCAGGAGTACGGGAAGGCGATCTGGAACGTCGCTCCTGCTTCACCGTTCACCGAAGGTGATGCGCAGCTTGCTGTGGCGGAGGGCAATGCGGCTCTTGATGCCGGCTTTTTCCCAAGTCGGTGGGAACGCGCAACGCCTGGCGAGAAGCGCTATTTGCAGGCGATGGCTTCGCACGCTGCGAAGCAGGTTCCTACGAAGGACATCGCAGATTTGCTGGATTCTTCGGTGAATTCTTTGAGTAGCAATCGGAAGCATCTGATTGAGAAAGGGCTCATTTTTGCCCCTGACCATGGTGTTGTGCAGTTCACGGTCCCTGGGATGGCGGACTATATCAGGCGTTTATCCTGAAATATCCACAAATATGTGCCCACATGCGAAAAATCAGATACGGGCACATATTTCACACAATTTCGCGATACCCCCAGGCCGCCCCGTACCGTGGCCCTATGCAATTCGTTCGCTCACTCTTCCGCGGCGCGCCCGCAACCGCGTTCATCACCCTTGTCTGCCTGGGCGTGTTTGTGATTACGGCGCTCCAGTCGCACTCGATTAGCAACGTGGTGTGGGGCTCCAGCCTCGCCGAGAACATGGTGCTCTTCGGCCCATTTATCGACGCCCCCTCCGCCACTCTCCGCACCCTCCTGGCCGGCTTTCTGCATGTGGATATCTCCCACGTGGCCGTGAACATGATCACGTTGGCGTTGTTGGGCCCGCAGCTGGAGCGTCGCCTGGGCACTGGGCCGTATTCGTTGCTGTACGTGGCGGGTGTGTTGGGGTCGTCGGCATCCGTGTTGGAGTGGAACTACGACGTGCCCACGGCCGGCGCGTCCGGCGCCCTCTACATGCTGATGGGCGTGTTGCTCGCGTTGTCGATGCGCCAGAAGGTCAACGTCCGGGCGCCGTTGGCGCTGGTAGGGGCGAATCTTGCGTACTCGGTGCTGTCCCCGGGTATCAGTCTGTGGGGGCACCTTGGCGGTTTGGTGGTGGGCCTGTTGGCGGGCTGGCCGGTGACATCGGTGAAGAAGCGCGTCAGGTGGCTCGCGTCCGCCCTCGCAGCCGTAGCTGCTGTGGCTGCTGTGGCGCTTGTGATTGGTGTTGCCTAGTTTTTCACACGTTATCCCCAAGTTTGTACACCGGTGGAGAACTCCACAGAGTTGTCCACATTGTGGATAAACACAACCGTGTAATTTCTAGAACACCGCTAGAACATGTCAGCGATTCACAACAAAAAACGCCTGGCGAATGGGCATCATTGCAGCTCATTACGCCAGGCGCTCGATGTGCGAATAGGTTGTGCACAGAGTTATCCACAGGTGTGGATAACGGTCCTCTCCACAGAACCATCCACAGCCTGTGGATAACTCGGCACTACGAATTACACAAAGTGCTCCCTAGAAGGTGCCCTTCAGCCAGCGGCCGAAGTCGGACACGGTCACGTCGCGGGAGTCGACGTTCTGGTCGTTCCACTGGGAGACGTCACCGGCCAGGCGGCTGGTCTGGGTGACCGTCATGTAGTTGTGCAGGCGGCCTTCCTTAGTCTTGCCGTCGCCGAAGCTGAACGCGCCGAGCAGCATGTCGTCACCGGCATTGACCGGGTTGGACAGCGTCACCTCGAAGATGCGCGCGCCCTTCTTGGCGTTGTAGCCGAGGTCACGGATGTGCGAGCCGTTCGCTCCAGTCGTGGTGATCAGGCGGTCCACACCCTTCGGGCCGGACTCGGTACGCACCTCAACGCGGAACGTCAGCGCCGGGAACTCCGCCCAGTAGCGCTCGGTGCCCACGTTCTTCACACGCAGCGCCACGGACCCAGCAAAGCCGGAAGCTTTCCAGGAGCTCGTCGTGAAGTATGGCACCAGGTCGAGCGCAGGTGCCTCCGCATTTTCGACGACCTCTTCGACCTCAGTGTTCTCCTCCGAGGTCGCTTCATCCGACTCCTCATCGGTGATGACCGCGGCGGTCTCGCCGTCGATTTCGACGTTGGTCACATTGGCTTCGTCGTTGTCGTCGATGGTGGTGACGTCGTCAAGATTCTCACCCTCGGTGATCTTCTGAACATCCTCGTTGTACGCCGGGTTCGGGTTCTCCACCGTGTCAGTGACCTGCGCGCCGCGGTTCGGTGCCCACGAACCTGCAGGTGTGGAGTAGTTCTTCACACGAACCTCGTTCTTGATCGGCATGTTCGCGACCCACGCCGTCGGCGTCGCCCACGTGCCGTTCGGGCGGCAGCGCTGCTGCGTGCCCGTCATGGTGACGGTGCGGAAGCCGTACGTCGCTTCGCCCGTGTTGCCCGCCGGAACCTCGTACGGCCCGATCTTCTGGCCGACGTTCCAGCTCAAGCTTCCGGACACCGACCAGCCCAGCATCTTTGCCAGCGAGTAGCCGATGTTGCCCTGCAGCCCATCCTTCGAGCCCGACCCACCAATGTTGATCGTCTCAGTCTTCGACCCGTTGACCGACGCCGAAATCGTCTGCGTCCGCGCCAGATCCTGCGTCAGCGGGATGGTGTTCTTGGTCAGGTTGGTCGTCGAAATCGTGCCGACTGGCAGGAAGTTGTCCTTCACCTTGTACACGATGGTGCGGTAGTCCTCAGTGGAGTTGCACACTGGGCGCGGGTTGAGCACGTTCGCCTTCAAGTGGTCCGATCCCCTGTAGGTGTGGATGATCGGCAGCGCATCATTGGTCGCTGGGGTTTCGGGGTACGACTCCTCAAGCGTCTGAGCCGTGGCTGGGGTCAGCGTACCGGCAGCTAATGCCAAGGCTGCTACAACGCCCGACATTGAACGAATAAACCGCATGACTATACCTTTCATAAGGTGACAATAGTAAATGAGCAGGTCAGGGCCTTTCTGGCCCTGTTCCTATGTGTACACCTTCTGTGCGCGGATTGTTCAACAATCCACCCCCGTGCCACCCCGCTACCGAACACCTGTGGGGAACCTGGCGGCTTTCCTGTGCGTCTAAACCTCATGTTGGAAAACACTGAACTATTCGCATCCATCGTGGACACGCGCACTCTCCGTCACCGTCTGCACAGCCCCGAGTACCGCCGCCTCAACCGAACGCAATGCATCCCGTCGCGCACCTGGGGGCAACTCAATGCCTGGCAGCGGCACCTCGTCCGCGCTTATGCCACCGCCCGCGCCATGACCAAAGGCTGCCTCGTAGGCAGGACCGCCGCCCGCATCCACGGCATGTGGGTCATCAGCCTCACCGAAGAGATCCAAGAAGTAACGACGCCCAGCCGCCGCGGCCCCGCGAAACACCTCGTCGAGCCCGACGTCCGCTACCGCACCTCCGCCCTCACCGCCGCCGAGGTCACTACCGCGTACGGCATCCGCCTTTCCACACGTATTCGCACAGCGATCGATATCGCCCGTTACCACGGGTTTCAGGAAGGCCTCATCGCCATGGACTGGCTGCTGTCCATCGCGCACGTGGAGCGCAGCGACATTCTGCTGCACATTGAGCGCATGGGCCGCGTCCGCAACTGCGGCGTGGCGCGCGACGCTGCCCGCGCCGCGGTCTACAACGCCGATTCCCCCATGGAGTCCCTCGCCCGCGCCGAGTTCCTCCTCCGCGGCGTCACCGGCTGGAAGTTCCAGGCACAGGTGCAGCGCTACCGCGTCGACTTCCTTTTCGACGACTCCGTCATCCTCGAACTCGACGGCGACACCAAACACGCCTCCGACCCCCGCCGCAGCCTCCTGCAGGAGCGCAAACGCGAACGCGAGCTAACCAACCAGGGATACACCGTTCTACGGTACGGCTTCACGGATGTGCTTCACCGCATGGACGAGATCCTCGCCCGAATCGAGCTGGAACGGGCCCGCGCAAAGGGCCGCGCGGCCCGCTAAAACGCACGTCAAAACGCAAATGGTAGTAACAGGATGGTAGTAATCCCCGAAATCGGGCCCAAAATCGGGATTACTACAATCCTGTTACTACCATCTACGAAAAATCCCGGAAAAACGCCAGAGGCTAGCGCCACCCCATGGTCATGAGCAGGCCGAGGATCATGCCTGCGAAGCCGATGCCGTAGTTCCACGGGCCGAGCTCGGCGAGGAATGTCAGCTGGTCGCCGGCGATGTAGTAGAAGATAATCCAGCCGAGGCCGAGCAGCATCAGGCCAAACATGATGGTCTTGTACCAGATCGGGGTGCCGCCGGTGTTGATCTTGACCGGGGTGCGGGACACGCCAGTTGGGGTTGATACGGGGCGGTGGTCCTTGGTGATTTTTGCCTTTGGCATTATGTCAGTCCTTTACAAGCAAGTGCGGTGGCTTTTCCAGCTATCAGGGTTTTTACCTTATCAGGCGTTCGGCGGTGAACTGCCAGAGGTTGTAGCCGATGGCGGCGTCGCGTCGGACGGTGTCGCCCGCGTTGACTTCTTGGTGTCCGATGAGGCCGTTGTCGACGAGGGCGCCGGTCGGGACGGTTGGACCTTCGACGAGGCGTCCGCTCCAGCCGGCGTCGCGTAGCGCTTTGTCGGCGTCGGCAGGTTTCATGCGGGTGATGTTCGGCATGACCATGAGCATGCCGTTGGAGACGCGCACTTCGACGGTGGTGCCCTTGGCTACCTCGGTGTTTTCGCCGGCGACTGCGATGACTTCGCCGTCTGGGCGTTCGGAGTCGACCTTGTTCACGGTGACTTGGAGCCCCATGGAGCCGAGGGTGGCGGACGCTTGGTTGACGTTGACGCCGGACAGCGACGGTACCTGGACCATTTCGGGGCCGTCGGACACCGTGACGGTCACCTTGGATCCCTTGGAGATCTGGGTGCCGGCTGCGGGGTGCTGGCTGATGATTTCGCCCTTTGGCACGTCTTCGCTGGCTTCTCGACGCAGCTCCGCATTCAGTTCCAGGTCGGCATCTTCGAGGACCTTTGCGGCTTCTTGGGCGTCCATGTTGGTGACGTCGGGGACGTCGGTAAGCTCGCGCCCCGAGGAGACGTTGACGGTGACGAGTGTGCCGCGCTGGAGTTCGGACCCGGCGATCGGGTTGGTGTCGATGACGTTGCCGCGCTTGATGTCGGGGCTGGGCTCGTCGGAGACGGCGACCTGGAAGCCGAGGTTTTCGAGTTCGGCGACGGCTTCCGCGCGCGGTTTGTCGGCGAGGTCCGGGATGATCACCATCTGGGAGGACTTGTGGGTCTCTCCGCTGTTGGGGGAGAAGTAGGAGTAGGCGAGCCAGCCGGAGGCACCGATGATGGCGGCGCCGAGGCCGATTGCCAGCCACTTCATCCAGGTTGGGGTGGTGGTTTCGTGTTCGCGGCGGTGGGCGGCGTAGCGTCCAGCAGCCCCAGCGCCGACTGCTCCGGCGCCAGCCTTCTCCGGCAGCTGCCCGACGGGTCGGCTGTCCGGGCGCGGGGCGCGGCGCGGCGCGTTGCCCTGGACGGTTTCGGAGACCATGGTGGCATCATCGGAGGGGTCGACTGGTTCGGGTTCGGGGGCAGCGAGGTGGCTGCGGGCGGCGTTAGTCACGGCGCCGCGCTTGAGGAGTGCCAGGTCTTCGCCCATTTCGGTGGCGGTTTGGTAGCGGTCCGCCGGATGCTTGGCCATCGCGGTGAGGATGACGCTGTCCAGGTTGACGGCCTCGTTGGGGGTCAGTTCGCGGTCGGCGGGGACGCGCTCGCTTGGCGGGATGGGGTCTTCCTGGACGTGCTGGTAGGCGACGGCGAAGGGGGATTCGCCTTCGAATGGTGGTTTGCCGGTGACGGCTTCGTACATGACGCAGCCGAGGGCGTAGATGTCGGAGCGGGCGTCGGCTGCTTTGCCGCGTGCCTGCTCGGGGGAGAGGTATTGCGCGGTGCCGATGACTGCGGAGGTTTGCGTCATGGCGGAGGTGGAGTCATCCAGTGCGCGGGCGATGCCGAAGTCCATCACCTTCACCTCGCCGGTGTTGGTGATCATGATGTTGGCGGGTTTGATGTCGCGGTGGATGATGCCGGCGTCGTGGCTGGCTTGCAGCGCGTGCGTGACGGGCAGCAGGAACGCGGCGGCCTTCTGGGGGCTTAAGGGGCCGTCGGCGCGCACGAGGTCGCGGAGGTTTTGCCCGGTGACGCGTTCCATGACGATGAAGGGGACGTCGACACCTGAGACTTCTTCGGTGCCGGTGTCGTAGACGGCGACAATGTTGGTGTGGTTGAGTCGCGCCGAGTTTTGGGCTTCTTTGCGGAAGCGTTCGCGGAAATTTTCGTCGCGCGCCATGTCGATTTTGAGCATTTTGACGGCGACGTCGCGGCCAAGCACGGTGTCGGTGGCTGCGTAGACGTCGCTCATGCCCCCGGTGCCGATGACGGCGCCGAGTTCGTATCGGTTAGCGATCGTTGTCATTTACGCATTTCCTCCGAGGATGTTTGGCAGATTGTGCAAGTCTAGTTCACCGTTGCCGATTTCCCCACCGCCCGGCTGGGGGTTGGGGGCCTGCGTCGTGGGCGCCTCAGTATGTATCGACGTCCCCTCCGTCGGCTGTTGCTCCGGCGCGGATGGCCGACTGTGGGTCGGCTGTGTTGGCGTTTCGTCCTCGATGGTGAGCGTAGCTGGGGCGCTGCTGTGCGTGCTGTGCTTGCTGTGCTCAGTGGGGGTGTCGGGCGCGTGCGTGGTCGGCTCCTCGACGGGTTCTTCGTAGGTCGGTTCCGTTTCGACGGTGGTGGTTTGGGTGACCACGCTTTGGCGCGGGACCGTGCTGCTGGGTGTGCTGCCGCCGAGGGTGCCGTTGTTGAATGCCCAGGCCACGCCACCGATGACGGCGAGGGTGATCACGCCGAGCACGATGCCGACCCAGTAGCCGGCGGTGCCGCGCTGCTTCCCAGGAACAGCAGCGTCAACGGGTGCCGGGGCAGGCCGCGCAGGCACCGCCGCGCGCGCCGGGGCCTGCGGCGGGACAGGTGGGCGGCGCCGCGGGGCGGCGGGCCGGGCCGTGGCCGGCCGGGACATGTCGGCGAGCATCTGGGTGGACGCGGTCGGGGAGGGCTCGATGGCGATGACGGCCGTCTCGCCACCCGGCTGCGTTGGGCGCATGCCCTGGCGGACCTGTTCGACGGCCAGCTGCATCTCGTTGCCGTCCCGGAAGCGCTGGGTTGGCGTTTTGCGCAGGGCGATCTCGATGAGTTCGCGCGCCGGGGCGCTCACGCTAATCGGCAGCGCGGGTGGTTCGGCGGAGACGTGCGCCAGCGCCACGGAGACGGAGGAGTCCCCGGTAAACGGGCGTTTCCCGGCGAGCATCTCGTAGCCGACCACGCCGAGCGAGTACACGTCGGACGCCGCCGTGACCTTCTTGCCTTGGGCCTGCTCGGGGGAGACGTACTGGGCGGTGCCCACGACCATCCCGGTGCGCGTCAGCGGCACGGCCGCCGCCGCCTTCGCGATGCCGAAGTCCGTAATCTTGATCTGCCCGTTCTGGGTGATCATGAGGTTGCCGGGCTTGATGTCGCGGTGCACCAGACCCATGCGGTGGATCACGGCGAGGCCGTGCGCGGCCTGTTCCAGCACGTCAAGGGCCATGTCTTCCTTGAGCTGGCCTTCGCGCGCGATGAGGTCGGCGAGGGATTCGCCGCGGATGTATTCCATGGCGATGAAGCACATGGGGAACCCGCCGTCGGTCTTGACCTCGCGGTAGTCGTAGGTGGCGACCACGTTGGGGGAGTTGATCCCCTCCGCCGAGTTGGCCTCGTTGCGGAAGCGGGTGAGGAACTCCTGGTTCGCGGTGAACTCCGGCCGCAGCACTTTGAGGGCTACTTCGCGTTCGTGGCGGACGTCGTCGGCAAGCCAGACGGTGGACATGCCGCCGTGCCCGATGATCCATTGCAGCTGGTAGTCGGGCCCGATGAGCTTCTGGAGTTCGTCTTTGTTTTCGTAGTTCATCGCGCGTTGGTTCCTTCCTCATCAGCTGGCGCTGCGGGTGCCGCGTAGAGCACCGCGCGCCCGAGTGGTGCGGAGACTTGCCCGCCGGTCGCCCCGGTGCCCAGGCCGCCACCATTCTTGACGACGACCCCCACCGCCACATCCTTCACCGGGTCAAAGGCGACGTACCAGGTGTGCGGCGCTGCGCCTTCGGCGTGCTCGGCGGTGCCGGTCTTGGAGGCGAAGCCGTTGCCGTCGTAACCCCAGGTGTCGCGCTCGGAGCCGAACATGAGGTCTTTGATGGTGTTTGCTTCCTCGGGCGTGATGGAGTCGGAAAGCAGGCGGGGTTTCGCCGTCTCGAGTTCGCGCAGGTCCGGGCTGAGGACGCGGTTGACCACGTACGGCGCCATGCGGCGGCCCTCGTTGGCGACGGTGCCCGCCATGACGGCGGCCTGCAGCGCGGTCATGGTGACGTCGCGCTGCCCGATCGCGGACTGGCCAAGCTCGGCGTCGCCAGGCAGGTCGCCGAGCGAGCCGGCCGCGGTGGGCATGCCGAGGTCGTACTGCTCGCCGATGCCGAATCCGTGGGCGGCCTCACGCAGCGCGTCGGCGCCGACGGCCATGCCCATCTGCACGAACGCCGTGTTGCAGGACAGGGCGAACGCGGTGCGCAGCGGCACCTGGCCGCCACCGGCGCAGGCCTGGCCCGCGTAGTTGGTCAGGGGCACGGTCGTGCCCGGCAGTGTGGTGGACGGTGCTCCGGTCAGCGGGGAATCCGGCGTGTAGCCGTTGCGCAGCCCGGCCGCGGTGATGACGATCTTAAAGATCGACCCCGGCGGCAGCTGGTCCTGCGTCGCGTGGTTGAGCAGCGGCTTGCCCGGGTTGTTGTTCACCTCGGCCCAGGCGCCCTCGGCGGTGTCAGGGTTGGAGATCGCGTTCGGGTCGTACGACGGCGTCGACGCCATCGCCAGCACCTGGCCTGTCGACGGGCGCAGCGCCACGATCGCGCCCTCGTAGTTGCGGTTCGAAAGCTGCTCGTAGGCCAGGGCCTGCAGGTGCGGGTCGATGCTCAACTCAACCGAGTTGCCCACCACGTCCTGCTCCAGGCCGGTGCGCAGGAAGCGCGAGGACTTCCCGGAGCCCGCCCCGGTCAGCTGCCCGTTGTAGCCGGCCTCGATCTGGGAAGTTCCGTACTGGTCAGACACGTAGCCGAGCACCGGCGCAAAGGACCACGGCATGTTCGGGTACGTGCGCTGGTAGGAGCCGTCCTCGAGCGGGTGGGACTCCGCCAGCACCTGCCCGCCGGCACTGATCTGGCCGCGATTGATCTGGCGCAGCTCCACCACAGTGCGCGAGTTCAGTGGGCTCTGCGCGTACTTCTCCTCGCGGAAGCCCTGCACCACGGTGAAGTTCACCAGCAGCGCCACAATCAGCAGCAGGGCAATGCCCGCGCCTAAGCGAATGGATTTGTTCATCGTGCGCTCACCGCCTCCGGTGCCTGGGCACCCATCGCCGAAGCATCAAACTCCGCTGGCTTGTTCGCCGCGTTCGAGATCCGCAGCAGCAGCGCCAGCAGTACGTAGTTCGCCATGATCGACGAGCCACCAGCGGACATAAACGGCGTGGTCAGCCCGGTCATTGGGAGCATCGCGGAGATCCCTCCGGCGACCACGAAGATTTGGATAGCGATGGTCGTCGCTAAGCCTGCGGCCAACAACTTGCCGAACGTGTCACTGACCTGCAGCGCCGCCGAGTAGCCGCGGGTAATGAAGATGGCGAACAGGCACAGCACGCTGGCCACACCCACGAGCCCGAGCTCCTCACCAATCGCCGCCAGGATGTAATCCGAGTGCGCCACCGGCACCATCTCCGGGTGGCCGTAGCCCAACCCGGTGCCGGTCAGCCCACCCCAGGACAGGCCGAACAGCGCCTGCGACGGCTGGTAGCCCGTGGTGTCAAAGTTGGCCAGTGGGTCCATGAAGTTGGCGACGCGGTCCTGGATCTTCTCACTGACCTGGTACACCGTGTACCCGCCAACAGCCACCAGGCCTGCGCCGATCACCAGCCACGACGTACGCCCCGTGGCGAAGTACACCATGCCCAACACCGTGGCGAAGAGCAGGAGGGCCGGGCCGAAGTCGTTCGACACCGCCATGATCGCAATCGCGATCGCCCACACCGCCAAAATCGGCGCCAAGTCGCGCAGGCGCGGGAAGCTCATCCCCAGCAGCGTCTTGCCCGCCACCGTAAACAGGGCGCGCTTCTGCGCCAGCAGCTGGGCGAAGAACACCAGCAGCAGGATCTTCGAGAACTCACCCGGCTGAATCGAGAACGGGCCCAGCCAGATCCAGATCCGCGCATCCGCGAACCCAGGCGGCTGCGGCCACACCAGCGGCAACGCCAATAGCACCAGGCCAAGCAGGCCCAGCAGGTAGGAGTAGCGGGCCAGCGCCTTATGGTCGCGCACAATCACAAGCGTGCACACCATCAGCACCACACCCACCAGGGACCACATCACCTGCCGCTCCGCAAGCGGCGGGTAGCCAGCGCGTTCCGCCAGGTCCAGGCGGTAGATCACCACCAGGCCGATCGCGTTGAGCAGCGAGACCAGCGGCAGCAGCAACTGGTCCGCGTGCGGCGCCGCCAGCGAAATCGCCACGTGGGCAATCGCATAGACGCCCACGAACCCGCCGACCAGGTACAGCATCTCCGTCGACATTGTGCGGCCCTGGCTCAGCTCCAGGCCGAACAGCATCAGCAGCAGCAGCCCCGCCGAACACAGCAGCAGGAACAGCTCCTTCGCACGCCGAAACACACGAGACATCGCTACTTCACCTCCCGGCACGCACCCTGCGGGGCGTCCTTCGCCGCATCATTATCGACGCACACCGGCAACGCCTCACCAGCCAACCGGTTCAGGATGCCCAACACGTCGTCGTATGTGCCGCCCTTGAAGTTCTCCACCGTGTTCAGCTGGCTCTCCGGCAGGTCATTGATACCGAAGATCACGCAGTCCTGCGGCACCGAGTTCGACGACACAATCTGCAACTTGTTCTGCTCATTAATGCACGCCCGCTGAATCACCTCGCGGCGCGGCTCCGAAAACAACGACGTGCCGACGGCCCGCTCAATCGCAAAGTGGCCGTCGTCGCCGTCGGTGCCTAAAAAATAGCGGTCGTTGAGCCTATCGTTCGTCCACAACACCGCCGCCAGCGACAACATCAGCACAATCGCCAACGCGGACAGCACCCACGGCCAAATATTCACCTTGCGGCCAAACCGCTGGTCATCCTCCTCGTCCGCCGACGCGTCACCCGCGCCGGGCTGCGACCCACCACGGCCGCCCTCACGATTGTGGTTCGGCGGAATCGTCTCCGACTTGCGCATCAACGCCGCAGCCCGCGACGCCGAGGAATCCGGGTGCGTCGACTCGAACTCCGGCGCCAACGCGCCCGCCAACGCAGGCGACGTCGGCAAGTCGGGGTGCTCCTCGCCGTCTTTGACCTCCACCACATCAGCGATGACCACCGTGATGTTGTCCGGCCCACCCGAACGCAACGCCAGCTCAATCAACCGCTGCGCCGCCACCGACGGGGTGCCCTGACCAAGCGCCTCCCCAATCGTCGACGCCGTCACCGGATCCGACAAACCATCCGAGCACAACAGCACGCGATCCCCCGCGCGGACCTGAACCATCTCCAGGTGCGGCTCCACCGGGTTGCCCGTGTACGCCTTCAAAATCAGGGACTTCTGCGGGTGGCTCGACACGTCCTCCGGGTCCAGCTTCCCCTCGTTGACCAGGGACTGTACGAACGTATCGTCCTCGGTGATCTGGCGAAGCTGGCCGTCGCGAAGCAAATAGCCGCGCGAATCACCCACGTGAATGAGGCCGAACTCAGCGCCGTTGAACATCAACGCCGTCAGCGTCGTGCCCATCCCTTCCTGCTCCGGGTGCTGCGCCACCGAACGCTCAATGGAAGCATTCGCATCATCCGCAGCCGCCCCGAGCAGCGCCAACATGTCGGCGTCCTCCGGGTCCCGGTCGAGGTGCTCCATGTGGCTGACCATCAACTGTGAGGCAACCTCGCCCGCAGCGTGGCCACCCATCCCGTCCGCAAGCAGCAGCAGGTGAGGGCCCGCGTAGGCGGAATCCTCATTGTTTCCACGCACCAGACCCTTGTCCGATGCCGCCACAAAATTCAACCGCAGCGTCATGGCATCAACCTCACAATCGTGCGCCCCATCTTGATATTCGTCCCCACCGACACCCGCTCCGGCTGGTCAATGCGCATACCCTGCACAAAGGTGCCGTTGCGGGAGTCTAGGTCCTCAATGAACCAGTCACTGCCACGGCGGAACAGTCGCGCGTGCCGCGAAGACGCAAAGTCATCCCCAAGCTGGAAGTCATTATCCGGCGAGCGGCCCAGCGTCACATGCTCCACACTCGCAATCTCCATGTGCGAGCCCTGCAGCGGCCCCTCAACGACCGCAATCTGCCGGACCTTCTCACGCGACACAAGCGGTTTCCCCGCCTGCTTCACTTGTCGACGCCCAGCTCCACCCACCTCACGCACATTCTTCCGCTGCACCCACAACACCAGCAGAATGAACAGCCAGAGCAGCGCGAGCAGCCCGAAGCGTGCGCTCAGGATCACCGCGGAATCCAACAAAGGAGCTCCTTCAAGTCAGGGCTTGTTCAGCCAGTTATGCCCTTAGGCCTGGAAAAATTCTGTCTGCGGGTGCGACGCCGCATCCGTGTAGCGCGGCGCGCCCTCCTGCGGGTCCGGCGTCGCCGGGGACGACGCCCTCGGCTCCACGATGCGCACCTCGATGTGGGAGTGCCCCAGGGTGATCACGTCGCCGTCGGCAAGCATCCAGTTCTCCACCGGCTCATCATTGACCGTCGTGCCGTTCGTCGACTGCAAATCGACCAACACCGCAACCTGGCCATCCCACGTAATCTCCGCATGCTGCCTCGACACACCCGTGTCCGGCAGGCGGAAATCCGCATCATTCGAACGGCCCAAAATATTCGAGCCCTCATGCACCAAGTAAGTGCGCGACGACCCGTCCTGCAACAGCAGGCTCACAGTCGCTTCGCCGCCCTCAACCGGCGTCATCGTATTTGGCTCATGCATGTGATCCTCCTGATCCCGGTTTGCCGCATGACGGTGCCTACCGCCCTTCGACCGCTTCGTAGGCTCCGCCACAATGGCATCAAACCCACTCGCGACCTCCGGCTGCGGATCAATATACGAACTGACCCGCAACTGGCCCGTACGCAGCCCTGACTCCTCCGCGATCCGCACAACCGCCGGCCCATCAAAGAACCAGCCCTGATTGCGCACATACCGCGTCAGTTGTTCCGCGAGGTGCACCGGCAGGTCACGCTCCTGCGACAAGTTCTCCAAATCCTTCGAAGAAACACCCACCGCGAACACATTCGGCACCACAAACTCATCATGGTCAGTCACCACAACAGAGTCCTGCGCCTCCTGCTTCAACAGCTCCTCGATCTCAGCCGGAACCACCTTGCCGCCAAACAGCGCCGCCATCGAATTATCCAGGCCACGCTGCAACGAACTGTCCAGCTTTGCCAATCGATCCATGACTCCCATCCGCATGCACCTCCTTTCTTTAACCTCGTTAGTATAGGTGCGCATTCCGACACAGCCTAGTGTGAAACACCTTTACACCCCATGACGTGCCGATTTGGCACTTCTCTATGTAAGGGTGTTATATTGTTCCAGTGCCCGCCCGGGTGGCGGAATTGGCAGACGCGCTGGCTTCAGGTGCCAGTGTTCGCAAGAACGTGGGGGTTCAAGTCCCCCCCCGGGCACAAACGGACCGGCCCTCCTTCGGGAGGGCCGGTTCTTTTTGTGTTTGGGCTGGCTTGGTGGGGCCAGTGACAAAAGACGCAACCCAATTTGGTCAGCTATCTAAAGTGCCAGTTCAGAAAAGTGCTAGATAATTAGTGCTGTCAGATTTGTCATTCCTGCCAGTTTCCTGTGCACCACAATCCCGGTTTTCAACGAACCTGCGTGGTGTTTCCCCAGGTCGCGAAAACACCAACCAGGAATTTGGTGCGTTGGGAGTGGGTGAAAAGGATAACACTAGCGACGACGCTCGGGGCTGCTCGCTTCGAGAAGTATTTCACTACCCGCACCCAACGGCTTCCAATCCGTTACTTCGGCCGTGACATAAACGACGAGAAATTAACAGTGCTGATAAAAGACCGAGGCCACTCCTCGTCGTCGGTCAAAAGCATGTCCTCCCACAAACGTGACACGGCCGCCCCGGGCTCAATAGGCTCATCGATTGTCCCTAACGCGGTGGAATAGCTATACATATTCCATTCATCCTCGTTAACCGGTTCATCACTCTGAGCCTGGAGATCATGGAGCAAGTTCTCTTTCACAACGGGATCCGACTCATCAACCTCCACATCAGCGACCAGATAGACGGTCGTGAACTGTTTTACGCGCTCCACTCGTTCAAGATAGCGCTGATAGCACCGAGGAAGATCCTCCTCTTTGGCAAGGAAGTAGGTTCTAGTCAGGGTAATTTCGCTGGACATTACTTGGGGTTCCAATTCGTGTCATAGGCACCCGAAGGACGGTATTTTCTCTGCGGGTAGCAATGCCTCTTATGGGCGTTGTTGAACTTGCTCACGTACAGGTTAGCTTCTTTTTCAGTGTCGTCAGGGTCCAATGGATGGTTGCCCATGACAAAAGCCCACAATAGGATTGCCCGGGCATTCTCCACTACTTGGCATTTCACAGTGACCATGCCCAGTTCATTTGACAAAAGACGCAACCCAATTTGGTCGGCTATATAAAACGCCAGGTAAAAAAAGTGCTAGATAATTAGCGCTGTCAGATTTGTCATTCCTGCCAGTTTCCTGTGCACCACAATCCCGGTTTTCAACGAACCTGCGTGGTGTTTCCCCAGGTCGCGAAAACATTAACCCGGAATTTGGTGCGAAGCGCTTAACGAAGCGTCCACGCCGCATATCAGCAGCGCACACCGAGTAAGGTGAACTGGAATACTGTTGCACATCTCTGAAGGAACCCCCATGACGAACCCGTACCAGTCAAACGAGAGCCACCCCGGCACTGACGAGTGGGCAGCTCAGCAACCTCAGCAGCAGTACCAGCAGCCGTACTACCAGCAGCCGTATCAGCCGCAACCCCCGTACCAGCAGCAGCAGAAGAGCAGTACTGGCCTGGTGGTGGCGTTGTCGGTGTTGGGGACGTTGTTGTTGCTTGGGATCGCGGGTGCGGTGGCGTTTTTGTTCGTGCGTTCCGACGGGTCGAATGGTGAGCAGCAGGATCCGGTGATTGTGACGGAGGTTGAGACGGTCACCCCAGAAAGCCAGAACAACCAGGGCAGCAAGCCTAATGTGAACCGGCGTGAGCCGATGGGGTCGAGTGCGGGGTTCTCGAACGCGACGGCGGAGACCGGGAATACGTCGTCGGAGTTCGCGGGCAATGTGTTGGCTGTGTTTAATGAGCGGGCTGCGGCCACTGGTGAGTTCCCGGGGTCGTTGAGTGTGTATAGCCCGGTGACGGGGCAGACGTACACGATGTCGTGCTGGCCGGCGGGTGGGGGAGCCCGGTGCCAGGGCGGTAATAACGCGTCGGTGTATTTGTACTAATGGCGTTGTATCCTCGCCCGTTGTCGGTGGGCGATCATGTGCGTGTGGTGGCTCCGGCGCGTTCGTTGGCGTATGTGGAGCAGGGCTCGGCGGGTCGTTTTGTGGCTGAGTTGGCCACGCGGCGCCTGGAGCAGCTTGGCCTGTCGGTGAGTTTTGGGGCGAATGTGCGGGTCTCGGATATGTTTTGGTCTGCGCCGGGCAAGTTGCGGGCTGAGGATCTTATCGACGCCTACTCCGACCCTTCTGTTGACGGCATCATGAGCGTGATCGGCGGCTTCACGAGTAACGAGATCCTGCCGCACCTGGATTTTGATGTGATTGCGGAGCACCCGAAGTTTTTGTGTGGGAATTCGGATGTATCGGCGTTGGCGAATGCGGTGTATGCGAAGACGGGCCAGGTGGTCTACGTGGGCCCGCATTGGTCGACGTTGGGGATGCGCGATTTCGGCGAGGTGACGCGTGATGCGTTTGTGCAGGCGGCGTTTACTGATGGGCCGATCGTGTGGGAGCCGGGGGACTGGTACACGGACGATGACTGGTTTATTAACCAGGATGGTCGTGTGCAGGAGCCGGATGATGGCTGGTGGGTGATCCAGGAGGGCCGCGCTGAGGGGGTTGCGCTTGGGTCGAATTTGGGCACGTTGGGGTTGTTGTCGGGCACGGAGTTCATGCCGTCCCTGAACGATGCGGTGTTGTTTGCGGAGGTGACGGGGAAGTACACCGTGATGGATTTCCGGCGTGAGCTGGTGTCGTTGTTGCAGGCCCCGGATGGTCACGGGATTGAGGGCTTGGTGATTGGGCGTTTCCAGACCGCGAGCCGTGTCACGAGGGTGATGGTGGAGGAGATGGTGGCGTCGATACCTGAGCTGAGGGGGAAGCCGGTGGTGGCGAACGCATCGTTTGGGCACACGAACCCGTTGTTGACGTTCCCGGTTGGCGGGCGTGTGGATGTTTCGGTGGAGGGGGGAGAGGCGTCGATTCGTTTTCCTAGAGTATAGTTTGTCCCTATGACTAATTCGACGCCGGGTCAACGTTGGACCTTCTTTGCAGTGATTTCGCTCGGTCTGCTGATGATCGGGCTGGACAATTCAATTCTGTATACGGCGTTGCCGGAGCTCAACGAGCAGCTGCACACTACCCCGACCCAGGGCTTGTGGATTATTAACGCCTACCCGCTGGTGCTGGCGGGGCTGCTGCTGGGCACGGGCACGCTGGGGGACAAGCTGGGCCACCGCTTGATGTTCATTGTTGGGCTGGTGGTGTTCGGGGTGGCGTCGCTGGCGGCGGCGTTTGCGCCGTCGGCGTGGCTGCTCGTGGGCGCGCGCGGGCTGCTCGGCATGGGTGCTGCGGTGATGATGCCGGCAACGCTCGCGCTGATTCGCCTCACGTTCCCGGACGAGCGGGAGCGCAACACCGCGATCGGTATTTGGGGGTCGGTGGCCGTGGTGGGCGCGGCGCTGGGCCCGCTGGTCGGTGGCGCGCTGCTGGAGGCGTTCTGGTGGGGCTCCGTCTTCCTGATTAACGTGCCGATCGTGCTCATCGCCCTGGCCCTGACGTTCTGGCTGGCCCCGGAGAACATGCCGAACCCGGCGAAGCACTGGGACTTCATTTCCTCCGTGTACGCACTGTTTGCGCTCTCTGGCCTGACCATGGCTATCAAAGAATTGGTGAACCCGAACTCCGGCTGGGGCCTGTTCGTGGTGGCGGCGGTGCTGTGCGTCGCCGGCGCGGTGTTGTTCGTGCGCCGGCAGGGTAAGCTTTCGGACCCGCTGCTCACCTTCGACATTTTCAAGTCCCGCATGTTCACGGGCGGCGTCGTCGCAGCAGCCGGCGGCATGTTCTTCGTGGCCGGCGCCCAACTGATGACCACGCAGAAGCTCCAGCTTGTCGACGGCTTCTCCCCCCTCCACGCCGGCGCCACCATCATCGCGATGGCGGCGGCCGCGATTCCGGCGTCGACACTTGGGGGTGCCTACCTGCACAAGATTGGCTTCCTGCCGCTGATCGGCGGCGGCTTCCTGGGCGCGGCTGCGGGTGCCGCTGCCCTGATTTGGGGTTCGGACGCGGGCAGCCTCGGCATCGAGATTGCGGCGCTGGCCGTGATGGGCTTCTCGGCGGGCTCGGTGATGAGCGTGTCCTCCATCGCGATTATTGGCGCCGCGCCCCTGCACCGCTCCGGCATGGCGGCGGGCGTCGAGGAGGTCTCCTACGAGTTCGGCACCCTGGTCACCGTCGCGGTGACTGGCTCGTTGCTGCCTATGTGGATGGTGCGCAACCTCCCGGCTGAGCTGCAGCCCATCGGCATGGACGCAATTTACGACGCCTCCACCAACGCGCTTGCCGCCCCCGCCTACGCCGGGGCGTACCACAATGTGCTTGTGATGATCGCCTGCTCGGCCCTGGTCTTTGGTGCGGTGACCTGGTGGTGCTTCCGCGATAACCCGAAGTCCGGCGACGCGAAGGTGGCGGCGTAAATGAGCGCACGCAGCTGGCACCGGAAGGCGTCCAAGCCGGTGAGCATCTGGATGTGGGTGTTCATCTTGATCGGGCTCACCCACACGCTGTTCCCTGAACCGGCGTGGCTGCTGATTCACATTTTCACGCTCGGTATCGTGGCGAACTCGATCGTGCTGTGGAGCGTGAACCTGACCGAGCGTTTCCTGCAGCAGCGCCTTCCCGAGGAGGCGCGCCCGGCCCAATTGCGGCGCACCTGGGTCCTCAACGCCGGCGTCGTGTTGGTGCTGGTGGGCCAGGTTCTGGCCAGCTGGTGGGAGCAGCACTGGCTGGTCACCTGGGCCGGCGGGTTGCTGGTCGCAGGTGCGGTGCTGTGGCACGCGGTGGTGCTCGCCCGGTTGGTGCGTGATGCCGGGCCGGAGAAGCGGCACCGACCCGCCGCGATTGGGTACGTGGCGTCGGCTGCCTGCCTGCTGGTAGGGGTGTGCTTCGGCGCGGCCCTGTCGATGGGCCTGCCGGGCACCTGGCAGGAGCAGATCCGCCAGGCGCACCTGTTTACCAACGTTGGCGGCTTTGTGGGCTTGGCCGCGATGTCGAGCCTGAGCGTGCTGTTCCCGACGATGTGGCGGATCAACGGCATGCGGGACCGCACCCGCGTGGCCATTTGGGGCGCGGTGGCCGGGATTGTCTGCGCCGTCGTCGGCGCGCTGCTGGGGATCTCGCAGGTGGTCGCGGTTGGTGCGTTCGTCTACGTCGGCGCGTGGCTGTGGCTCTTCCAGGGCTTCGTGGTCAACGTGATCGACGTCCTGCGCGACCCGCGCGACCGCATCACCTACCCGGGCCTGTCCGTCTTCGTAGCGATGTTTTGGCTGATCGGCACGATGCTCTGGTACGCCGTGGGCCTGGTACGGACCGTCCCGGAGATCCCCACGCTGGCGCTCCTGCTCGGATTCGTGGCGCCACTGCTGATCGGCACGATGAGTTACCTGCTGCCCACCACGATGGGCGGCGGGCCGAAGGCGGTGCGCGCCGGGCTGCTGGAGCTGTCCCGGGGCACCTACTTCCGAGTCGTGCTGTACAACCTCGCGCTGGCGGTGTGGCTGCTAACGGAGCAGTCCTGGCTGCGGGTGGTGATGAGCCTGCTCGTGTTCGCCGTACTGGTGGCGTACCTGCCACTGCTGCGCAGGGCGGTGAAGGCGCAGGTGGCGGTGCTGCGGGGGCAGCGTGAGGCCCCGGTGGCGGGCGCCCACGTGGAGCGCCCCGCTGGGCAGTCCGCCCTCGCGCTGGCGCTGGTGGCGGCGATTGTGGCGTCCTTTGGCGGGATTGCCTGAGCCCGATTGCCTAGGGAGTGACCACGAACTGGCCGCGCTGTCCCTTTTCGGCGTCGGTCATCTGGTGGTTCACGAAGGTGTACGTCCCGGGTTCATCGAAGGTCATCTCGACGAACCCGCCCTGGGCGGCGAGGAGCCCGAGCGCCTGCGAGCCGGTGTCAGTGGCGTTTCGGATCTGGTACTGGCCTTCCTTGAACACGGTGTCGAAGATTTCGCCGACCACGTGGAAGCTCAAGGGATTGTCGGGGCCGACGTTGAAGAGCCACACCCGGACGGTATCGCCGACGCGGGCCGGAATCGGCCGCTGCTGGTACTGGTTGGGGTAGCCGTTGAACGCGGTGAGGTCGTAGAGCCCGGCGGCGACTCGCTCGGGGTCGGCGCCGTCCTCGCCGAGGAAGACCTCGTGTGAGAGGAGGACGTATTCGGCGTCGACAGGCGTGAGGTCCGGTGGGTCGATGACGACGGCGCCGAACATGCCGTTGGCGATGTGCAGGCTCATCGGCATGGTGGCGCAGTGGTACATCCAGATCCCGTAGCGGCGGGCTTCGAACTCGTACGTGAGCGATTCGCCCGGAGCGATCTGGGCCATATTTGTATCGGGGTTGACCTCGCCGGCGTGGAAGTCGATGGAGTGCTCCATTGTGCCGTCGTTGACGATGGTGATGCGGAACAGGTCACCGACGCGCCCGCGCAGTACGGGACCTGGCATTTTTCCGTCGAAGGTCCAGACGGGTTGGGTGACGCCGGGCGCGACCTGGCGCTCGCTTTTGGCAACGTGCCAGGTGTGTTCGTGCACTGTTCTTTCGGGAGCATCGGGCGCGGGAGGCAGCGCCGGGTCGCGGTAGACCAGGCCGTCGTCAGGCCCATCCGCGGCGACTACGGGTCTGGGCGCGGCGCTCGGCGAAGTGCTCGGGCTCGCCGACCCGACCACGACGTCGAACACCATTCCCATCGCCTTGTGTCCGGCGATCGTGCACCAGCCTTGCGTGGACTCGGTGAAGACGCCGAAGTCGTGGACGACGGTGTCGCCGGGATCGATGCGGCCTGTGTACTCGTTGCCCAGCTTGAGGTCGTGCTGCTGGTCGTCGGAGTTGGTGATGGTGAGGATGAGGCGGGTACCGGAGGGGACGTCGATACGATTCGGCGTGAAGGTCATGCCTTGGATGTCGACGTCGAGCGTGGTGGCGCCGCTGGTGTCGAGTGGTTCCGGGCCGCGATCGTCGCCTGCGGTCGAGCTCAGCGCGCTGAACGCCACCACGAGCGCCACGAATACGGCGATGATGCCCCACGCCAGGCCGTCGGAGGTCTGCCCTTTTTTATTCACGGTCTCGATCGTAATAAATATGGTTCGAAATAGGGAAAGCTCGGCACCCATAGAAAAACCCTCGGGGGAACACAGAGTCTATGTCTGTGACCCAGATCCGAGGGACTACGTTGGCTACAATAGCACAATGACGTATCCAGTGCAGCCGCCTACAGGGCGCCACCACCTGTTATGGGGGTCTATTCCACCTGCTCGGATGGCGACATTTCTATCACACACGTCTCATCATTGCGCCGATGAGGCGCTTGAACTTTATGTATGGAATCGCGATTTGTCCATGGCCTTTATGGCCGATTTAGCGGTCCTCGAAGTTGCGTTACGTGAGGCTATTCATGCTGTTCTGACCGAGAAATGGGGCGTGCAGTGGTATCAGGAAATGCCTTTGGACGACCGGTCGCGAACGGCTTTGGCTAGTGCTTGGGAACGTCTGCCTGCTCACGTGAGATTGAACTCGGAACGTGGGGATTTACCAGGGAGACTAGTGGCCAACTGCATGTTTGGCTTCTGGACGAATCTGTTTGATAAAGGCGGTTATACCGGCCGAGGTCCTTGGCGCAGAAAGGTTGACAATGAGCGGAACTGGCCAGTTCTAGCAAAAGCATTCCCCGGCGGCAGGCGAGAAGCTGCACGTCAGCGGGATGAGCATCCTGAAAAGGCGAGAGCGATAACTTTTTCTCGTGTGTGGGTTCATCAGTTGTGCCAAGAGATTAATGAACTTCGAAACCGTGTTGCGCATCATGAACCGTTACTGAATGGTGTCCCACTTCGTGGACAAACGCATCGAAATGAAAAAAGAAGGAGAACAGTTGAGGAGGCATTCGCGCAAATCTTGTCCCTCGCCCGCATGATTGACACTGACCTGGCTACGTGGTTGGTGGCCAATAGTGAAGTACCAGGTGTTATGGCGAGAAAGTGCGAAATAACCTCTTCGTCACGTTCTTTCAATAAATACGGCCTGGAATAGGGAAAATCGGCGATTTCGGTTTAAGCTGGTAAAGAGCTCTGACCGAAGGAGGACACGTGAATTCGGCGACCCCGCCTCAACCGACGACGGACCTGATGGACCGCGCCGCCGAGTTGAGCGTGAAGCAGCGCGAGGTGCTTGATCGCCTAGCTTTGCACCCGCATGGGGCGCAGGTCGGCGACCTTGCCAAGGAGATGGGGATGCACCCCAACACGATCCGCGGGCATTTGGATGAGTTGTTGGCGCGGGATTTGGTGCAGGTCACCACGGCTCCGAGCGAGGGCCGTGGCCGCCCGAGCAACATTTTCCACACGCGCACCCCGCACCACTCGACCGTGACTCGCGAGTACATCGGCCTGGTCAGGACGATGGCGGAGTGCCTCACCGAGGGCGATACGGAGAAGGCGCGCGAGATCGGCCGTCAGTGGGCGCGCCAGACCCACAACGGCCGCGAGGTGCAGTCGGACGCCTCCGGTGCGTCCCAGCTCAACGCCCTGATCGCGATCCTGCGGGACCTCGGCTTCGACCCCTCCTACCCAAACCAGTCCGGCAACATTGGCCTCAACGCCTGCCCGTTCACGACGGTGGGCGTCAGCGCGCCAAGTTCGGTCATCTGTGCCCTGCACGCCGGCTACCTGGATGAACTCAGCGGCGGCATCGTGCACAAGCTGCTGCCGTATAGTCGCCCGTCGCAGTGCGAGATCGAACTATGACTATCGACGACGCCGCCGTCCCCCTGCCCACCGCGGAACTGATGCGCCGCGCCGCCGAACTGAGCCCGAAGCAACGCGAGGTCCTCGATGCGCTCGATTCTTTCCCGGACGGCGCCCTGCTCAGCGAGTTGGGCAAGGAGCTTGGCATCCACGTCAATACTGTGCGCGGCCATGTCGATGAGCTGGCCGAACGGGGCTTGGTGGGCTGGCGCGTCGCCAGCCGCTCCACCCGCGGACGCCCCTCGCACGTGTACCACGTGCGCACCCCGCAGCATCACGCGGTGATGGACGAGTACGTCACCCTCGTCGAGACGCTCACGGAGACGCTGGCCGGTGACGACCTGAACGCCGCCCGCGACTTCGGGCGCGCGTGGGCGCAGCGCAACGCGGACCGCTTCGGCGAACCACCCGAGGACTTCGAGGAGCTCGCCACCGCGGTGCTGCGCTCCCTGCGTGAGATGGGCTTCGACCCCCTCGTCCGCGAGGCCGACGGCGACACCTCTGTGGAGGTCGGCCTGCAGGCCTGCCCGTTCGTCGCCGCCGACGGCACCCCGCCCGCAGCCACGATTTGCGCACTACACCAGGGGTTTATCGACGCCACCATCGGCCCCCACCACCTCGACTTCATGCCGTTTGACGCGGCGGGGCAGTGCGGGGCCCGGCTGGTTAACCGATCAGCCAGTCGTTCGGACTAAACAGCTCGAAGTACACGTTCGCCGGGTCGAGCTGTGCCAGGTCGTCGCGGATGGACTGCAGGAAACCCTCGCCGCCACACAGGTACACGTCCGCGCCGGAAACGTCCAGGTCAGCGACGTTGAGACGCTGGCCTTCGGCACGGAAGTAGGGGTGCAGGGAGGCGTCGTCAAGCTTGTCGACGAGCATCCGCATCTCATCCGCCTGCGCCCACGACTGCTGCGATTCGTCGACGTGCGCGACGGTGACCTTGCGCGGCGAGCCCTCCGCTGCGAGATGCCCGAGAATGCCAGTCATCGGCGTGGACCCGATACCGGAGGAGATGAGCACCACCGGGTTTGTGCCGGGCTGCAGCACCAAGTCACCGGCGGCGAGTGTGGCGTCGACAGTGTCGCCGACGTTGACGTGGTCGCGCAGGAACGTGGACACCTCGCCCTCGGTTTCCACGGCGATGCGGTAGTGGGAGGCGTCGCCTTCGATGATGGAGTACTGGCGCAGCTGACGCGCGCCGTCCGGCAGCTTCACGCCGACCGACGTGTACTGGCCCGGGCGCGGCGCCGTGAGGTCGCCCTCCAGGGAGTAGGCGTAGACGGTGTCGCTGAGCTGGGTTTTCTCCGTGACGGTGGCGGTGCGGAACACGTCGCCGGCTTCCACGCCGTCCGATTCGTAGAGCTTGCCTTCGTGCTTGATCAGGACGTCGGCCATCAGCCAGTACACCTTGTCCCAGGCCTCGGCGACTTCTGGGGTGACGGCGTCACCAAGCACCTCGACGATGGCGGCCATCAGGTTGTCGTGCACGATCTGGTACTGGTCTGCCGTGATGCCCAGCGAGACGTGCTTGTGCGCGATGCGGTCCAGCATCATCACTGGGTCCGGTGCGTCGGGGTCCACCAGCTGCGTGGCGAACGTCGCCACCGACGCCGCTAGCGCCTTCTGCTGCGCGCCCTGCTTCTGGTTGCCGCGGTTGAACGTGTCCGAGATGAGTTCGGGGTGGGCGGTGAACATCTTGTTGTAGAAGGTCTTCGTGATCGTCTGGATGTTCGCGCCTACCGGCGGGAGCGTTGCCTTGATGATCTCGGCGTGCTCGTCGCTCAGGTAGGCCTGCTTCGGGTTCGGTTTCTCGTCAATGAACATAAACACGAATATACTCGTGTTTATTAATCTTCGAGATTTTGGTCCAGTCGCTCTTCGTCGCTGCGGCGCCGCGAGCGCTGCCAGCGCGGGGCGAAGATTGCGGCTGCGGCACCGCCGACGAGTGCGCCGATAACCATGCCGATGGTGCCGGCGGCCTCCCCGTTGAGGTCCTTTACCGCGATGCCGGCGAAGGTGATTGCGAGGAAAATCCAGATGGGTAGCGTTGACAGCGTGAAAAGCTTGTACGGGCGCGGGCGCGGGGCGTAGTTCTGCATCCACAGCGCGCCTGCAGCTTGTGCAAGTGGGCCGGGCACAAGCGCGAGCAGCGAGTAGGTGGCTGCGCCCTCGGGCAGGACCCAGGCGAGGACCGCCATGATGAACGTGGTGGTGTACAACAGCGTCTCCGAGGTTACGGTGCTGGACTGGTGGAGGATCTGCTGCTGGTATTCGTCGTCGGTGCTCTGGTTTGCCAGGGCGATCTTCTTATCGCCGTACTGCTTCAGCATGGGGTTATCCTTCCTGTTCGTCGCCGAAGAGGGCTTCGACGGTCTTGCCGAGGGTGTGTGCGATGTCGAGTGCGAGGTGGACGGAGGGGGAATAGTTGCCTTTTTCGATGTTGGCGATGGTCTGGCGGGACACTCCCACCTGTGCGGCGAGCTCGGCCTGGGAGAGTTCCTGCCACCGCCGCCACTTGCGGACCATGTTTTCGTGTGTGTCTGGCATCAGCGCTCCTTTCTGCTTTGTAAGCGCCTACGACAAACAGTAAAGAAAACGCGCCACTATGTCAAGGAAACTAGACAAAGAGGAAAGAGTGGGCGTCGATAGGTGCAAAGCTCTGGACTGTCGTGCATGCCAACTCCAGTGCCTGCGTACCTCGATAAGATCCTTGACCTCGTCCGCCATACCACCCAACATCCCACATGTGGGATGTAAGTGTTATGTTGTTTGACCTGCGTGAACTCGTCCTACATACCACTTTTTCGGTGGAACATACCACATAACATCCCACATGTGGGATGTTATGTGGGATGTTATGTGGGAAGTAAGCTGGCGGCATGCCAACTCCAGTGCCTGCGTACCTCGATAAGATCCTTGACCTCGTCCGCGACGACGACGCCGGCGAGCCCGCCAACTACATCGAGTCGCTGCGCACCGCCGACCCAAACAAGCTCGGCCTCGCCGTGTGCACCACGTCCGGCCACCTCTACTCCGTCGGCGACGACAGCTACGAGTTCTCCATCCAGTCAATCTCGAAGCCGTTCGTGTACGCCCTCGCACTCGAGGAACTCGGCGCCCAAGAAGTACACAAGGTCGTGGGGGTTGAGCCCTCGGGGGAGGCCTTCAACGCCATCTCACTTGACGACGCCACCAACCGGCCCTCAAACCCCATGATCAATGCGGGCGCCATCGCCGTGAACCAGCTCATCAACGGGGCGGATTCGAGCGTCGAAGACCGCGTCGAGAAGATTCGGTCATTCTTTTCCCGGCTTGCGGGCCGCGAGCTGCGCATCGACCAACATATCCTCGAGGACGAGCTGGCCACCGCGCACCGCAACCTGTCCATCGCCCACCTCCTGCGGGAGTTCGGCATGGTCCAAGACCAAGCCCACGACGCCGTGAACTCGTATACGCAGCAGTGCTCCATCCTGGTCACCGTCCGCGACCTCGCCGTCATGGCCGCCACCCTGGCAAACGGCGGCGTCCAGCCGATCACCGGCGAGCGCATCATGTCCGCTGCGGCTAGCCGGGTGACGCAAGCCGTGATGACGTCCGCCGGCATGTACGACGGCTCCGGCCGCTGGATGGTCAACGTGGGCATCCCCGCCAAGTCGGGCGTGGCCGGTGGCCTCATCGGGACGATGCCCGGGCAGCTCGGTATCGCCTCGCTGAGCCCGCGCCTGGACAAGCAGGGCAACTCGGTACGCGGCGTGAAGATCTTCCGCGAGCTTTCCGAATCCCTCGGCCTCAACCTGATGAGCGCCGACTACTACGCGGCGCCGGGGATCCGGACGGTGGATCGTCGAGAAGCGAAGACCGTGGTGCAACTCCAGGGCATGATCAACTTCACTGCCGCCGAGAAAATCCTCCACGACCTCGGTGAATACCGCCTCGCCGGCAACCGCCTGGTGCTCGACGTCTCCCACGTCACCTCCTTCAACAAGGCCGGGCGCCTGCTGATTAAAGAAGGCATCAAGCAGATCCGCGACCAAGGTTTCGACGTCTCCATCTACGACCCCGACGGCGCCATGCCCGACTACGAGTTCTCCGACGGCACCAAATTCCGCGCCGTGAAGGACTTCTCCACCTCCTTCGAGGTCCCGGCGAGCCGCACCGAAGTCTTCCGCGCAATCACCAGGCCACAGGAGTGGTGGGACGAAACCATCGAGGGCTCTGCAGACACCGCCGGCGGCGAGTTCCACTTCCAAAACGACGACCAATTCGCCGAGCTCTACGTCTCCGAAGCCGAGCAGGGCGACCGCCTCGTCTGGCGCGTCGAGCCCACCGGCAACCTGCTCGAGGACCCCGAGTGGGACGACACCGACATCATCTTCGAACTTGAAGACGCCCCCGACGGCGACACCCGCGTCAAATTCACCCACCGCGGCATGCACTCGCACGAGGAAGGCTACGAGGAGGCCGCCGCCGACTGGAAGGCGCGTCTCCGCGACAAGTTGGAGCCGCTGATCAAGCGCGAGAGCAAATCTGAGTAGACTGCGCACCAAATTCCCTCACGCGCTTCCCGTGACCAGGGTTTTTGCAAACCCGCCCCGAGAAAAACAAGGAATCTGGTGCGCGCACCCGCTCTCACATGTTCCGAAAGGCGGAATTGGAGATGCGTCAACTTACTCCTGTGATTAGAACTAGAAACACATGCGAAAGTGAGGTGACTCACTGTGCTGGATCTATTGTCGAAAGTCAAGGAGCGAACACCATGGGAGAGCTGAATGCAGACGTTGATGTGCTGGTCATCGGTACGGGACCGGTTGGCCTAGCGCTGGCGAACCTGCTTGGCATCCGTGGTGTTTCGGTCGCAGTCATGGAGAAGCGTGACCAACTGATTGACTACCCGCGCGGGGTCGGCCTCGACGACGAGTCCATGCGCACCATCCAGGCGATGGGCCTGGCGGAGGAGTTCCGGCCGTACACGATTCCGCACCACATCATGCGCTTGGTCGATGGTGCCGGCAACGTCATCCTGACGAATAACCCGCAGGGTGAGCCGTATGGGTGGCCTCGTAAGTTTGGGTTCCTGCAGCCGCTGGCGGATAAGGCTTCCTTCGATGGGTTGGCGAGGTTCCCGCACGTCACCACCACGTTTGGCCGTGAGCTGGTGAAGATCGAGGAGGTTGAGGGTGGCGTCCGCGCGACCTTTGAGGTCGTGCGTGGTGAAGAGGGGGAGGAGTGCACGGGCGAGCAGGAGCAGATCACCGCGAGGTACCTCGTTGGTTGTGAGGGCGGCCGTTCGTTTACTCGGAAGTGGATGGGGACGGAGTTTGAGGGGAAGTCGCCGTCGACAAGGTGGGTGGTTGTGGACGTCAACAACGATCCGCTGGGCGCCCCGAATGTGTACCTCGGTGCCGACCCGAACCGCCCGTACGTGTCCATTGGCCTGCCGCGCGGGGTGCGTCGTTGGGAGTTCATGCTGTTCGACGACGAGCCGACCGAGAAGGTCGACGAGGATGCCTTCATTGAGGAGCTGCTGTCGGAGCACATCCCGGAGGGCACGAAGCTGGACGTGATCCGTCGCCGCGTGTTCACGCACCACGGCCGGATGGCGCGGACGTTCCGGAAGGGCAACGTGCTCATTGCCGGTGACGCGGCGCACTTGATGCCGGTGTGGATGGGCCAGGGGTACAACTCGGGTATCCGCGACGTGACGAACCTGTCGTGGAAGCTCGCCGGCGTGCTGCAGGGCAACTTCAGCCCGGAGCTGCTGGATACCTACGATGTCGAGCGCCGCGACCACGCCAAGGCCATGATCGATTTGTCGATGACGTTCGGCACGGTGATTAAGCCGACGGATAAGAAGGTGGCGTTCGTGCGCGACACGGCGGCGAAGCTGATGAACCTTTCGCCGCGTGTCAAGGAATACTTCGCGGACATGAAGTTCAAGCCAGTGCCGCGCTACGGCCGTGGCGCGGTGGTGGATCAGGCGACGTTGAAGCCTGGCGTTGCGGATCGTTCGAATGATCCGTCGCATCGCCCGCGCATCGTCACGTCGCGCGTTGCGGTGAACAAGATGTCGCCGGTGGGCCTGCAGATCATCCAGCCGAAGGTCGAGTACAACGGCGCTGAGGTGCTTCTCGACGACGCCTTGGGCCTCAACCACGCCGTGGTGACCTGGGGCGTGGACCCGGCCCGCCTGTTCACGCCGGAGCAGCTCGCTGAGATGGCAAAGGCGAACGTCAAACTGGTGTGTGCGGTCAGCCCGACGCAGGTCGAGTGGGCGAAGGAGTACGTGTCGGCGGACACCGAGGTTGTCTCGGACATCACGGGTGCGCTGAAGGGCTTCTTTGATACCCGCGCGGTTGGTACGGTGCTTGTCCGCCCGGACAGGTTCGTTGCGGTGGCAACGCTCAACGCCCAGGCAAGTAAGGCGTGGGAGGCGTACAAGCAGGCTGCAAGCATGCGCGTGCAGTAATTACATTCTGACTACTACTTCAGGGGCACTCAGACAGGAATGTTTGGGTGTCCCTGGTTTTTAACAAGTCCTTATCAAGGAGGTATCGCAAGTGAGCGACTCGAAACACTCGGCGCGGCCGAGAGACTACGCATATTCAGTGTTCGCCATTGTGGTGATGATGGCCGGTACCGCTCTTGTGACGACCAGTCAGCTCGGCACGCCGCCGGTCTCGTCGCCGGTGTACGCGATGACGCTGATCGGTGGGCTGAGCTTTGGCGGGTGGACGTTTGCGCTGAACCTGTTCCTCATTGCGGCGCAGTGGTTGATGCTCCGTCAGGATTTCCCTCGCCGGTACTGGCTGCAGCTGCCCGCGCTGCTTGTCGGCAGCGTGAGTTTGGACGGGTGGATGTACGTGTTCCGCCCGCTGGTGTCGACGAATTACGCGGCGCAGGTTGCGCTCGTCGCGGTCGGGTTGGTGGTGCTCGGCTTTGGCGTGGCAATCCTGGCTACTGCCAACGCCGTATTCCTGCCGGGCGAGGGCTTCGTCGCTACCGTTGCGACGCTGCGTCGAAAACCGTTCTACAAGGTCAAGCTGGTCTTTGACATCGTGTGTGTTTTGCTGGCGTTGGTGCTGTCCGTATTGTGGGTGGGCCATTTTGAGGCTGCCCGTGAGGCGACGATCGTCTCAGCGCTGACGCTCGGGTTTATCGTGGGGGCGTTCACCCCGGTTGCCCGGCGGCTGGTGAAGCCGGTCGACTAAGCAATAAGAAAACGCCCCGGAGTAACTCCGGGGCGTTTGTGTTGCGGTGCTAGCCCTTGAACATATTCGTCTTGGTGAAGCGCTCCGCGTGGCCCATGCTCTGGGCGGTTTCCTTGGAGAAGTAAATCGCCAGCGAGGAGACCACGAACAGGCCGGTGATGATGATGGCCAGCGGGGTCAGGCCGGTCTCCGGGGAGACGAAGCGGGTCGCGACCAGCGGTGCGGTACCAGCGCCGAGGATGGACGCCGCCTGGTAGGTGATACCGGAGCCGGTGTAGCGCAGCTCGGGGACGAACTTCTCGGAGATGAACGCGCCGATCGGCCCGTACTGTGCGGGCTGCACCACGCATACGAGCAGGACCATGCCGATCCAGATCTTGGTTGGGTCACCGGAGTCGATCATGTTGAAGACGATCCAGATGCCGATGATGGAGACCAAACCACCGGCCAGCATGACGCGGCGTCGGCCGAGGCGGTCAGACAGGGCAGCGAGGCCCGGCATGACGAAGATCGCGATGGCGGAACCAACGGTAACCATCATCAGCGCCGTAGAGCGGCCGACTGGCGTTTCAGTTTCAGCGGTCGCGTTCACGATGTACGGCACCATGAACGAGCCCTGCAGACCCTGCACGAATAGTGCGGCGGTGCCGGCGAGCGCACCGAGGACCAGCTCGCGCGGAGCCTCCTTCAGCATGCGGACCAGCGGCACACCGGTGTGCACCTTGCCGGCGCGCCGGGCGGCTTCGAACTCTGGGGACTCTTTCACGTTGGCGCGCATGAACAGGCCGACGATGACGATGGCTGCGGAGAACAGGAACGGAACGCGCCAGCCCCAGTCGGTGATGAAGTACTGCTCGGGGTTGGCGAAGTTGTCGCCGGAAGCCTTCGCGAAGATCGCGAGGACCAGCGTCGACAAGATGGCACCTGCTGGGCCGCCAGCGATGGCGACGGAGGCGCCGAAGCCCTTGTTCTTGGCGGTGGAGTTCTCCATGGCCATCAGGGTGGCACCGGCCCATTCGCCGCCGATCGCGATGCCCTGGATGATGCGCAGGATGACCAGCAGAATCGGAGCGGCCGGCCCAATCATCTGCGAGGACGGCATCAGGCCGATCGAGATGGAGACAAGCCCCATCGTCATCAGCGTGATCACGAGGACGTTCTTACGGCCGTACTTGTCGCCGAAGTGGCCGAACGCCATCGAACCAATCGGGCGGGAGAGGTAGCCGGTGAGCAGGATGACGAAGGAGAGCATCGTGCCCAGCTTCGGGTCGATGTTCGCGAAGAAGAGCTGCGGGAACACCAGGCCCGCGGCGGCTGCGTAGAGCAGGAAGTCGTAGTACTCCACGGTGGAGCCGAGGAAGGACGAACCAAGGGCGAGGCGCCGCTCTTTCGGCGTGCGCTCATGCTTCGCGAGGTCTACCGGCGGGGCATGGGTGATGTTAGTCATGTGGGTCTCCTGAAAGGGATGGGGTGGTCAGCTAGCGCGCGGACCACGCAACGGAGTGGGAATAGTTTTCGGTTGCCTCAGGGAGAAGGCGTCCGTAGTGGTATTCGAAGGACTGCTGGCGGTAGAACTCGCGGGTAAGTTCTCCGCGCTGCGGCGTGGCGGCCTCGCGTCCGGAGTTGCCGCGGTACTCGCCCGTGGCCATGCGCCCGAACCAGTGATGGTCGTAGATTGTCTGGTCCGCCCACACCTCAAGCAGCATGAGGTGATTGGGCAGTTCCAGGTTCTCCATCCACGCGTAGTAGAGGCAGCCCGGCTCGCGGCGGGTCTCGGTGATTTCCTGGGCGGTCAGCGCGCGCATCTCAGGGTTTTCGACGAAAGCGTTCTGGATGACAATGCTGACTGGCCCGCGCGCCGGCCACATGATGCGGGCGTCGTAGCCTGCTTCTGGGGTCCACACGCCGTCGGCGAGGATGTACTTGGACTGCTCGTAGATCTCCGTCGTGCCGTCCTGCACGAATGTGTGCAGGTGCGGCAGCTCCGGCAGCTTTTCGACGATCTCTGCGTAGTCGGACACGCTCTCCGCGAGGATCGCGACGGCGCAGTCCTCGTCCTCGACCGCCAGGGTTTGATAGGCCTCGGCTTGCTTGATGCCGTCGCGCTGGCGGAGGGATGCGACGTCGTGAAGAAGCTTTTCTGGAGCATCGGTAGCTCCGCGATGAACGATGCGGATCATACGAGCTCCTCGAAGTCGACGATCCAGTCCGGCGCGGCGAACTCCGGCTTCGGTGGCTCGCGGCGCGCGACGATCTCGATGAGGTAGCCGCCGAGCGCGTCGAAGGTGTCGAAGTAGCCGAACTCGGCGGCGCCGCCGCGCAGGTTAGAGCCCATGCACAGTGGGTGGCCAGCCTCGGTCATGGAGGCGACGACCTCGTCCCACTCGGAGTCCTCCGTGGTCATCCACGCGAAGTAGTGGTGGATGCCCGGGCCGCGCTCATCGAAGAATTCGCGGTTGTAGTGGCAGTCGCCGTGGTTGACGGAGATGATCTCGAAGCCGAAGTCGCCGGCGGTGCCCTGGGCGGTGAAGTAGCCGGTGTCGCCGTCCTTGCCGCGGTAGTAGGGCTTGTCCAGGCGGCCGAAGCCGGTCTCCCACGTCTTCATCTCGTAGCGCTGGATGCCGAAGACGTCGCGGTAGTGCGGCAGCGCCGCCATGACGTCGTGCACGAGGACACCGAAGTGGTACATGCCCTGCACCGGCTGGGGCGGGCGGGTGTCGGTGCTCACCTGGGCTGGGTCGGTAGCGGTTGCCGGAAGCATCTCGACGAGGAAGCCGCCCAGGTTCTCACGCGTGTCGTAGAAGGTGCGCGTGGCGCCGTCGACAGTTGCTGTGTAGGCGATGTCGTAGCCGAGCGCCTTGAAGTGCTCCGCGACCGCCTCGTCGTTGGCCGCGGTGGAGCGGACCTGCAGGAACGCGATGCCTTCGCGCTTGGTGCGCAGGAACTCGTTGAAGGGGCTCTCGCCGCCGGTTGGTTCGATGATCTCGAAGGTGAGGCTCGACGCCGGGCGCCCGCCTGGGCCTTTCTCGCCGTTCACGGCCGGGGTGGTGCCGACGGCGCTCCGCCAGGTTCCCGGGGTCGTCGCCAAGCGTCGGCCGTGCGCTACCGCGTCGGTCGGTGCGTGCTCGGCGGTGTCCCAGTCGGTGATGCCGTAGATGCGGGAGTACTCCTTGATCTTGGCGTCGAGATCGTAGACAACGACGCCGATGCGCAGGAGGTTCGTGGTTTCAATCTGTGTACTCAAGAGCGTTTCCTTTCTTTAGTAGAACAGAGACAAGTTCTTGACGAGGATGGTTGCCATATCGAAGCGGATCTCGCGCTCCAGCACCAGGAAGCCGTAGCGCGACTCCGGTGCCCGTACGATGACGTCGCGACGCTCACCTGCGATGGTGTCCTCGTAGCGCTCCCCGCGGGAACGGTAGATGAGGAAGTTCGAGCGGACGGCGAAGGCGCCGTCGCTACGCTCGTCAATGCGCAGGTTGGTCAGCATGTGGCGCGAACGTGACGGCGGCTCCTCGGCCCACGCCATGTTGGTGTTCAGGCGCACCACGCGCTGGCGCAGGAACTCCTTGGTCTCCTCGAAGTAGACCGACGTCCCCTTTGGGTAGAACTCTTCCTTACGCTCACGGGCGACGCGATTTTCGCGGACCGGCGCCCAGTAGTCGACGTCGTCGTGCATGCAGTCGAGCCAGTCTTCCCACTGCATGTTGTCCATCATTTCGGCTTCGTCGTACAGGAAGCGCGCGATGAGGCGCTCATCTTCCGCACCGGCAGGGGCCTGGGTCACTGCCTCTGACGCTTGCGTGTTGTTGCTCGCCATGGGTTTCTCCTTCAAAGGTCGTGTAAAAGCTAGGGACTAATCGACGTTGCCTTCGTAAGCACCGTCAGAGGCTGCAGCTGCCGCTGCTGCTTCCGGATCCATCACCTTGGTGAAGTCTCGCTGGTCAACCTCCGGAACGCCCCCTCGTTCGGCCTTGAGCTGTTCCCAAGATTTGTCTTCCATCAGGTCGCGGTAGAAGCCGTACATGTTCAGCGCGGCGTTGTCCGAGTAGACATGTGCCGTGGATGCGCCTGGGTAGCCGTCATCGTCGTAGCTGACGGGGACGCGGCGCATGTTGTAGGTAAAGCCGGTCTCGCGGGACTTCGCGCCGCGGAGGATGTGCTGCATCTCCTCCCAGTTCTCGGCGTCGTCCTGCTCGAACATGCCGCCAGGGGAGAAGGTGCGCATGACGTCGACACGGATGGCTTCCTTGACCTCTTCCGGCGCGTCCTTTGGCACGAACGCCCAGGACCAGATCTCCATCTCGTTCGGGCCACGCGGGTGGGTGACGCGGAAGGTGTAGTTGCCCAGCAGCATGAAGTTGGGGAAGACGTTCATGTGGCCGCGGACCTCGCGGAACTCACCGAGGCGCTCCACGATGGAGTCACGGATGGTGTTCTCCCACTCGATCAGCGCAGGGCCAGTGTTGGGGATCTCCGCGTCACGCTTGCCGAAGAACGCACCGCCGTGACCGTACGGGCTGAGGAACTGGCGGCCCTCCGGGACCTTCTTGCGGCCGGTCTTGCGGTCGAAGGTGTCCGAACCGGAGCTGAGCGCCTCCACCGCGGAGACGTGGGAGATCTCCGAGTGCTGCATGTCGGACGTCGGCTGCTCAACGTTGAACTTCCAGTTCGCTGGCAGGACCCACTTGTGTACAGCGATGGCTTCCATGCCGCCCTCGTAGCGGTCCATGTAGCCATCCAGGTAGTACTTCGCGTTGCCCAGGTACTCCTCCAGCGGCGGGATCGTCTCATCCCAGGAGCCGAAGATGAAGCCCTTGTAGTTCTCGATGCGCGGCACCTTGATCGCCGACAACTTCGACTTATCGATGCCCTCCGGGTACGCATTGTTCTCATGCGGGATGTTGGTCAAGTTGCCCTCAAGGTCGTAAGACCAGCCGTGGAAGGAACACATGAAGGACTTCGCCTGACCGCGGTCAGCGCGGCAGATACGCATACCGCGGTGGCGACACTGGTTCAGGAACGCCTTGACCTCGCCGGACTTCTGGCGCACAACAATGACCGGGTCCTCACCAATGTAGGTCTGGATGTAGGACCCGCGCTTCGGCAGCATCGACTCGTGCGCAAGGAACACCCAAGTGCGCTGCCAGACGGTCTCCAACTCCTGGCGGTAGATGTCCTCGTCGGCGAAAATCTTGCCGGAAACGTATCCTCCGACCGGATCAATGAGTTCTGCGATCTTACTCATAGCCACTTCCCCTCTGTGATCTGTGTCATCTGTGGGAGTGACTTTAAACGGAAGAATAATTGGCTAAAACCCACGTTCCAGTCAATGGAACAGCCCCGGCGGGCATAAAAGGAGGGGCCTCGGGGCTCAAAGTTCAGCCTAGGATAGTCTTCCCGACTCTTCCCGGGGGCCAGTGCCAAAAGACGCAAGCCTAAACATCCAGCACTTTTATTACCAGCTAGTATGAATAGCTAGCCCAAAAGAGGTTGCGTCCATTGGCACTCAGACCTTACTCTACGCACACCAAATTCCCTCACGTGCTTCCCGCGACCAGGGCTTTTCCAAATCCGCCCCGCGAAAAACAAGGAATCTGGTGCGCGCGCTACATCCTCGGCAGCCGCACGCCCGGAATCAGGTCCGCGTACGCCGCACCGCCGAACCCAAGCGCCAGCAGCAGCGGCAGGATCAGCCACAGCCAGCTACTTGCCGACGACCCCTCCGCCCCACTCGCAGCCCCTTCCGTCTGCTGCGTTGGTTTGGCCTGCTGCGTAGTTTCCGGCGCCTGGCTAGTTGTCCGCGGCGCGGAACTTCCCGGCCTCGTCGCAGGTGTTGAGGTTGCCGCGGACACCTCGGTGGTTGGCTTTGCGGCTTCGGTTGTCCGCGGGGCGGAATCCTCAGCGGTCGGTTCTGTCTCCTCGGTTGTCCGCGCGGCGGACACCTCCGAGGTTGGGGTGGACGTTGTCGCTGGTGTTGAGGTTGCCGCGGACACCTTGGTGGTTGGCTTTGCGGCTTCGGTTGTCCGCGCGGCGGACACCTCCGACGAAGTTGTAGGGGCCACGGCTATCGTGGACAGCTTTGCCGAAGTGGTTGTCCGCGCGGCGAAATCCTCGGTAGCCGGTTCTGTCGTTTCGGTTGTCCGCGCGGCGGAACTTTCAGCAGTGGGTTCTGGCCTCTCCGTTGTCCGCGCGGCGGACACTTCCGATGAGGTCGGGGCAGCCGTTGTCGCTGGTGCCGAAGCTGCCGCGGACACCTCGGTGGTTGGCTTTGCGGCTTCGGTTGTCCGCGCGGCGGACACCTCCGACGAAGTTGTAGGGGCCACGGCTACCGTGGACAGCTTTGCCGAAGTGGTTGTCCGCGCGGCGAAATCCTCGGTAGCCGGTTCTGTCGTTTCGGTTGTCCGCGCGGCGGACACTTCCGAAGTTGGAACAGACGTTGTCGCTGGTGTTGAGGTTGCCGCGGACACTTCAATCGTTGGCTCTGCGGCTTCAGTTGTCCGCGCGGCGGACACCTCGGACGAGGTTGCAGGGGCCACGGCTACCGTGGACAGCTTTGCCGAAGTAGTTGTCCGCGCGGCGGACTGCTCACTCGAAGGAATTTCGGTCGGGGTTGTCCGCGCGGCGGAACTGTCAGCAGTGGGTGCTGTCTCCTCGGTTGTCCGCGCGGCGGAATCCTCAGCGCTCGGTTCAGTCGTTTGCGTTGTTCGCGCGGCGGACACCTCCGAGGTTGGGGCAGCCGTTGTTGCTGGTGCTGTGGTTGCCGCGGACACCTCGGTCACGGTCGTTGGTGAGACCTCAGCCTCGGGTGCTTCAGCCTCGGATGCCTCATCCTGGGGCGACTCGGACGGCTTGGTTGTCTCGGCTTCAGGCTTGTTGATGTACTGCTGCAGCAGCTTCTGCAGATCGAGCATGTCCTGCTCGAGTTTCTTTGCCTCGTCGAGGTTGTGGGTGAGCTCGTCGATATCGATTTGATCTTCGGGTTCGGCGGAAGTGTCTGCAGGTTCAACGTTTTCGGAAGCTTCGGGTGTCCGCGGGGCGGACTCTTCCGGAGCTGAAGTAGACGTTGTCGCTGGTGTTGAGGTTGCCGCGGACTCCTCCGAAGAAGTCTCGGGGGATTCGGGCTCAGCATGAGCTTCGGATTCCGACGGTTCCGGAGCTGCTTCAGATTCCGACGGTTCCGGTGTCCGCGGGGCGGACTCCTCGGTCGGCTCGGCAGCCGCAGAAGGCTCTACCGTTGCAGAAGGCTCGGCAGCCTCGGTCTCAGAAGCCTCTGTCTCCGCGGGCGCGTTCTTCAGTTCCTCCAGCGCGGCGGCTTTGTCGGCGATGCGTTTGGTGGCGTCGGTGATTTCGTTGTCCACGGCGCGGAGGGCGCGTTCGAGGGTCCACTTGTCGGCGTTGTGCCAGAAGCCGGTGAATGGGTTGCGCTCTTGCCATCCGGTGAGTGCGGCGAGGTTGGCTTCGATGTTGGCCTTGCGGTGGGTGGCGGCTTCGAGGGTGCTGTTGGCGAACTCGAGCTGTCGAGAAGCGTCGTCGATGTTGGTGGGGGTGGTGGCGTCGTAGCGGTCGGCGCCGTGGCCCTCGTGCGAAGGCGTTGCTGCTTCGACGGTTTCGAAGAGTTCGATGGAGCGGGTGATGTTGTCCAGGCGGGCTTGTTCGAGGTCGAGTTTGGCTTTGCGGGCGTCGCGACGGTTCTTCAGGCCCTCGAGCTCCTTGGTGTTGGAGGGGGCGAGCCAGCTGAACCAGCTGGAGTCGACTTCTTTTTTGCGTTTGGTGTAGGCGGAGTCGGCTTCGTCGAAAAGTGCTTGGCGCTTGGCCACTGCCTCCTGCTGCGCGGTGATGCTCTCAAGGGCTTCGCGCAGGTTGGTGGGCAGGGCGACGGGTTTGATGTCGGGTTCGGGGGCGTCTTCGTAGGCGGATGGGTCTTTGCCGTTGAAGTCCTCGAGCTGCTTCTTGGTCACGGCGAGTGTTTTGCGTGCGGCGTCGAGGGAGGTCTTGGTGGTGCGGACGAGGAGTTCGGCGGAGTCGACGAGCAGTTTCTGCTGGTCGTACTCGGCTTGCTTGGCCTTCTTGTTCTCCTCGCCGATGGCGAGGACGACGCCCCAGCGCTTCATCTCGAGGACAGCCTGCGCGCCCTTGAGCGCCAGGTCGGCTTTCCATAGCTGGGATTCGAGTTCGGCGACTTTGGCTTCGCCCTTTTCGACGAGCCCCTGCAACGCCTGCCCGCCGAGGCCGAGGAGGCCTTGCGCTTCGGCGTAGTGGGCGGTGGGGTTGATGGTGGCGGGGACGGTGACGGCGGTGCCGGTCAGGGCGACAACGAGGGCGCCGGAGGTCAACTTGTGCATGCGCAAAGTTTAGGGGATAGACCTCTCGAAGTGCTACTTCTGTGTAGCGGCGAGTGCCCCCGTGAGTGCGCCGATGGCGGTGTCGATGATGTCGTCGCGTTCGGGGGCGGGGCAGCTTTCGTCGACCCAGTCGATGCAGACGGCGTCGAGGAAGCCGAGCATCCCGGATGCGGCGCGTGCGGCGTGCTCGTCGTCGCGGTCCAGCAGGGAGCACAGCGTTTCGACGGAGGCGTCGCGCATCTCAATGCGCAGGTTGATTGCCTCGGTGGGTTCGGCGCCGCCGCGGCGACCGGCCAGCCACACGAACGGGTGCTCGGCAACGTGGTTGAGGTAGCGCTCCAGGGTGCTGCGGAGGGCCTCGTGGGTGTCGGTGTTGGGGTCGAGGTGGTCGTCGAAAAGCGGTTGGGTGTGTGCCTTGAGAAAGGCGGTGTAGAGCCCAGCCTTGGATTCGAAGTAGTGGAAGAGGAGGCCTTGGGACACACCGCAGGCGTCGGCGATGTCCTGGGTGGAGACTTCCACGTAAGGTGTGGTGGAGAAGATGTCCGTGGCAGCGGCGAGGATTTCTTCCTGGCGTTGCTCGACGCTGAGCCTCCGTCGTGGTTGTGTCATGGACACCACCCTACAGTACTGAGCTTTGCTCAATAGAAAGTGTGAGGAACTTGTCCACGTCAGACATTATCTGGTGGCACGTCTACCCGCTGGGAGCCACGGGCGCACCGATCCGCGAGGAGCACGACGAAGCGCCGCGCCTGCGGCAGCTCGAGCCCTGGTTGGACTACCTGATCGAGCTCGGATGCAACGGGCTGCTGCTCGGCCCGATCTTCAAATCGGTGTCCCACGGCTACGACACCCTTGACCACTTCCAGATCGACCCGCGCCTGGGCACCAACGAGGACTTCGACCACCTCATGGCGGCCTGCCGCGAGCGCGGCATCCACGTGATGCTCGACGGCGTGTTCAACCACGTCGCGCGCACCCACCCGCTAGTGGCACAGGGCCTGGCCGGCGATACGGACTGGGAAGGCCACGGCGAGCTTGCCACCCTCCACCACGAGGACCCGCGCGTGGCGGACCTGGTCACCGACGTCATGTGCTACTGGCTCGAACGCGGCATCACGGGCTGGCGCCTGGACGTGGCGTACTCGGTGCCGCCAGAGTTCTGGCGCACCGTGTTGGCGCGCGTGCGCGAGCGGTTCCCGGACGCGCTCTTCCTCGGCGAGGTCATCCACGGCGACTACGCCGAGATCGCCGCGGCGGGCACCCTGGACACCGTCACCCAGTACGAGCTGTGGAAGGCCCTGTGGTCCTCCATCAAGGACGTGAACTTCTGGGAGCTCGACCACGCGCTGGGCCGTCACCGCGACCTGTGCGAGCACATGGTGCCGAACACGTTCGTCGGCAACCACGATGTGGACCGGATTGCCTCGAAGGTGGGGCAGGATGGCGCGCTCGTGGCCACGGCGCTGCTCATGGCGCTGCCCGGCATGCCCAGCATCTACTACGGCGATGAGCAGGGCTTCGAGGGTCTGCGCGGGGAGGGCTTTGCCGCCGACGACCCGGTGCGCCCGCCGCTGCCAGCCAGCCCCGCGGAGCTTTCGAGTCTGGGGCAGTGGATCTTCGAGGAGCACAAGAAGCTCATCGCTTTTCGACGCCGCCACCGCTGGCTCGAAACCGCCACCCTCGAGGTGACCGACAAAACAAATGAGGCGATCACCGTGGCGCTCGAATCCGGTTCGGAGCGCGCGACGGTGACCGCCTGGCTCGACCCCGCGCCGGGCGTGCGCATCACGTCCGGGGGCGAGACCTGCTACGAGTGGTCTGCTGTCTAACCGCTAGAACGGCCTAGAACGGCAGGGAGGAACCCGGTGCGTACTTGGCCAGCAGCTCCCGGGCAATGACGGACAGGTCCGGCAGGCGCAGCGTGACCGCGCCCGCGACCGGCATGTCGAAGGTGGGCACGTTGGCGGGTGCCAGCGTGATCACAGGTGTGCCCTGCGGTGCGGGTGCGGGTGCGGGGGCTGGTGCGGGTGCGGGAGCCGGCGCAGGTGCAGGAGCGGGCCGGGCAGGTGCTGGCTGGGCATTCTGCTGGCTTGCCGGCTTTCCGGTGGTGCCGCGCAGGCCGCAGCGGTTGGCGGCTTCCTCCACGCGGCCGAGCGCGGCCTGGATCTGCGGGCCGCGGCGGTCGAAGGCTGCGATGGTCTGGGCCTGGCGCTTCTTGGCGTTGAAGTCGGCGTCGTTGGTCCAGTAGCGGGATGCCTGATCGCAGGAGATCTGGCCTGCGGGAAGCTTTGCCAGGGCGTCGTCGATGGCGTCAGCGGAGGCCACGCCGGTAGAAACGGTGGCGGCCATGAGTGCGGTGAGTGCAGCTGTGCGAATTTTCATAGCCGCCAGTATGTCACATCAGCCCCATCTGTCACACCCGGTTAGGCGTCGAGGAAGCGCCGAATCAGGCTGCGGTAGGCGTCCACGGTGAGGTGAACGTCCTCGATATCCACGTATTCGTCGTGGCCATGCAGCAAATCCAGCACCTGACCCAGGTGACGCTCACGGGCGTGCATCGCAAATCCGTAGCCCACCCCGCCCTTGCGGCGCGCGAAGCGCAGGTCCGAGCCGCCGGCGGCGATAGTTGGGACCACCACGGCGTCGGGGAAGAACTCGGCGTAGGTCTCGCAGATCGCCTGATAGAGCGGCGAGTCGGTGGGGGAGATGGTGGCGTCCTCGGTGATGAGGTGCTGGATCTCCACCTCGCTGGCCAGGTCGCCGAGCGCCGTGCGCAGCTGCTCGTCGATCCACTCCTGGCTCTGGCCGGGCAGCGGGCGGATGTCCAGCTCCATGTAGGCCATGGACGGCAGTACGTTGATGGCCTCGCCCGCGCGCAGCACCGTCGGTGCGATGCTCAGGTGGCTCATGGCGTGCGAGTAGCGCGCCAGGTCGCCGAGCGCCTCGTAGCCTTCGCCGCGCAGCAGGGCGGCCTCGGTCTCGGGGTCGAATTTCCAGGCGCGGATGTAGTCCGGCCACGGCTGCTCGGTGGTCACGGAGGGCTGCACCGACGCGATACGGCGAGCAACCTCACCAATCTTGGTGACGGCCATGTCGCGGTCGTGCGGGGCGGAGCCGTGGCCGGCGTCCCCGCGCACCACGAGGCGGCGCTGGGCCGCGCCCTTCTCACCAATCACCACGACGATCGCGTCCGAGCCGTCGCGCACCGGCAGGTGGGAGCCGCCCTCCTCGGAGAGGCAGTTCTTCCAGCTGAACGGCTCCGGGTCGAGCTGCGAGAGGTAGCCGGCGCCGAGCCCGCCGCGCGCCTCCTCGTCCGCCACGCCCACGAAAGTCAGTGTGCCGCGCGGGCGTTTGCCGCTCAGGGCCACGTCGCGGGTGGCGGCGGCCATCGCGGCGGTGATGTACAGCATGTCGGTGGCGCCGCGGCCGTAGAGTCGGCCGTCGATAATTTCGGCGCCGAAGGGGTCGTGCGTCCACTGCTCCTTATCGACGGGCACTACGTCCGTGTGGCCGAGCAGCGTGAGGGGCTCCGCGGAGGGGTCGGTACCCTCGATGGTAAACGCGATAGACACCCTCCCATCTGTGGGTTCATACTTTTGGACGCGCACGGGAGCGCCGTCGAAAAACGATTCGAGCGTGGCCGCGTTGCGGTATTCTCCCCCCGAAGTTGGGGTAAGGTCGTTGACACACGTATTTTGGATAAGGGTTCGTAAGAGATCCACTGTTGCGCTATGTAGGTTCATGTCTGGCATATTAGGTGCTTTTGTGGGCATCCAGAGAGGAGTTGGTGTCGTATGGCTCGAAGAGAACTCAGCCAGGACCCCCGCGCTGTGAAAACGCGGAACGCGATCATCAAGACAACTACCGAGTTGTTGAATGAGCACCGGGTTGAGGACATCACGGTGTCCCAGATTGTGAACGCGGCAGGGATGAGCCGCCAGGTTTTCTACGAGCACTTCAAGGACCGCGACGCCGCCGTCAAGGCAGCAATCCAGCGCGCGCTGGCCCCGGCGGTGAACGATTACATCGAGACGTATAAGAAGACCGGCGAGATGCCTCCTGCGCTGGAGGCGCTGTTCTCGCAGCTCGCCGAGGTTCGTTGCCTCTTGAGCCACGTGATTAACGGCCCGGCCCACGCCACGCTGATGGCTTGCTTTACAACGCCCGAGATGCCAATGCTGCACGACATGGTGACGGCGATGCGCGCCGAGGTCGTCCCGATGACCGACGAGGAAGCTGCCGACGTGGCTTCTTACCTGTGCTCCGGCGCGTTTTCGATCTTTATGAAGTCGGCGACTGAGTCCGAGAATTACGAGGAAGCCGTCAAACGCGCAATGAGCGTGTTCGGAGTGTTCGGTAGGGCAATGAGCTTGCCTCAGTGAGGTATCCTGCATTCATGACACCACGTGAACTTAGTATGGACCCGCGCGCGGTTCGTACGCGCACGGCGTTACTGAACGCAACGAAGGAACTGCTGCTCCATTACCGGGTGGATGAGCTTTCGTTGTCCCAGATTGTGAAGTACGCGCAGGTCAGCCGCCAGGCCTGCTACGAGCACTTTCACGACAAGGACGCGCTCATCCTGGCTGCGGGGTGCGACATTTGCCTCCCTGCCTACGAGTCTTTCGTCAATGACATCGTGATCGACGAAACGTACCCGGACCAGGTGGCGCGGCTGGTGAAGCACCTCGAGCGCTACGACAAGGCGGTCAAGCATCTGATCAACTCCTCGGTGCACGGCCATCTCAACGACAAGATCTGCAACATTCTGGCGGACGCCTACCTGAAGAAGATCTACACCCAGATCGAGTCAGGCGAAGAAATTGCTCTGACGGAGGAAACGCTGCGCGACACGGCCCGCTTCATGGCTGCCGGAACACAGGACATCCTGATCGACGGCATGCTGCGCGACCGCGAGCATGAAGAAACCGCGCAACGCGTAGAAAACGTTCGCGCGGCATTAGATCTCGTGATCGGCGCGCTGCGCGCCACCAGTGGTGGGGCAGCGGACGAGCAGTAGCATCGCTATCCTCGCTGGGGAGCTGGGGCGCCGTCTTCTGCGGCGTCCCAAATTTTTTCGTCCAGGATGCCTTCGCGCTTCGCCACGATGGCGGCGACGACGGCCTGGCCGGTGACGTTGACGGCGGTACGTCCCATGTCGATGATCGGCTCGATGGCCAGCAGCAGGCCCACGCCAGCCAGCGGAAGGCCCAGGGTGGACAGCGTCAGCGTGAGCATGACGGTCGCGCCGGTGGTGCCCGCGGTCGCCGCGGAGCCGAGCACGGCCACGATCACGATGAGCAGGTAGTCCGTCGCGCCCAGGTCGAGGCCGTAGAACTGCGCGACGAACAGGGCCGCGATCGCCGGGTAGATGGAGGCGCAGCCGTCCATCTTTGTGGTCGCGCCGAGCGGCATGGCGAAGGCCGCGTACTCGCGCGGCACGCCCATCGACTCCTCGACGGTGCGCTGGTTCACCGGCATCACGCCCATGGAGGAGCGGGTGACGAAGCCGAGGGTGGTCACCGGCCACACGCGGCGGAAGAAGCCACCGACCGGCACCTTATTGACGGCCAGTACCGCCGGGTACAGCACGAAGATCACGAGCGCGAGGCCCACGTAGATCGCCAGCACGAACTGGCCGAGATTGCCCAGAGCCTCCCAACCGTAGGTGGCCACGGCCTTACCGATGAGCGCCGCCGAACCGATTGGGGCAAGGCGGATGATCCACCACAGCACCACCTGGATGACCTCCAGGAAAGAGGCGGAGAACTGCAGGAACGGCTCCGCGGCCTTGCCCGCCTTGATGGCGGCCACGCCGATGAGCAGAGAGATCACCAGGATCTGCAGCACGTTGAAGTTCACCGAGGCGCTCGTCTCCGAGACCTTGACACCAAGCCCGAAGAAGTTTGACGGGATGACGGTGTTCAGGAAGCCGAGCCAGGAGCCGGAGCCGCTTGGTTCGGCGGCGGAGGAGGCGTCGACAGACGAGTTCGCGCCGGGCTGCATGACGGTGCCGACGATGATGCCGATGATCACCGAGAAGAACGCGGTGATGGCGAACCACAGCAGGGTCTGCCAGGCAAGGCGCGCGGCGTTGGTGACCTTGCGCAGGTTCGCGATAGAGGTGACCACCGCGGTGAACACGAGTGGCGGGATGAGTAGCTTCAGCAGCTGCACATAGGCGCTGCCGACCCAGCTGAGCGTCTCGCTGAGCCAGGTGATGTCGTTGGCCGCGGCGATGAGCCCGAGGATGAGGCCGATGATCAGGCCGGCGATCACTTGGGCGCCGAACCCGGTCATCCACTTTGGAAGGTGCATGAAGTTCTCCAGGTGTAGATTTATAGACTAATCGGTATTAAACGAAGCTAAATTCTACACCTATCCTCTAGAAACGCGTCAAATCTAAACTAGACAGAGCGGTTCACGTAGCACTTTATCCAGTGCAACCGCGCGCGCGATGTCCCGCACGATCTCGCGGTGCGAAGGGATCATGCGCAGCTTCGGGGCGCGCTCGGCCTCGCTGACCACCGTGCGCGCGAACGTGGCGGGCGCCTGCGGGTCGTCGATGAAGGCGCTGCCGGCGACGACGACGGTGCTGGGGGTGTGGGCGTCGGCAAGCGTGGCCACGAGTGAGCCGAGGCCGCGTGCGCGCTGGTCGAGCGCCTGGCGCGTGGCCGACTGCTGCTCCGCGAGCGCGACGACCTCCTGCAGTGACTGTACTGCCGACTGTCCGATGGCGTTGAGGAGCCCCTGCGTGGTCAGGTGATCGCTGGCGACGTCGATGGCCATCACGCCGGTCGGGGTGGACATTGCGCAGGCCAGCGAGTCATCGGCGAACAGCGCCATCACCGGCGGGGTGTCGATGTCCAGGCTCGACTGCATCTCCGAGCCGACGATCGCCTGGCTGATGGAGACGACCTCGACGGGCACGCCGAACTGCTCCCGCATCTGCTGGCGGATCGGCACCCCGTGCCAGCCGAGGTTTGCCGCGGTGACCTCGCCGTCCTCGTTGACGGTGCCCGAGGTAGTCACGCCGACGGTTGCGAGCGGGCGGCCCATCCCGGCGCTGAGGCGGTGTAGCCCGGCCATGATGTGCTGCACGAAGTCATCCGGACTCATGTGTGCGACGGGGATGTCCACATCGATGCTGCGCAGGGTGCGCCCCTTGAGGTCGAACAGCGCGATGTAGGTGCTCAAGGTGCCGACGGCCACCCCGGCGTACAGCGAGTTCGGTTCCCCGAGCTCGAGCGGCATGGTGGGCCTGCCCCGGCCGGTGGACTCGGACAGGTCGCCGCGTTCCACGATGTAGCCGGAGTTTGCCAGCGCGGTGACGGCGCGGGTGATGGTGGGCTGCGAGAGGCCGGTGGCTGCGATCAGGTCTCGTCGCACGCACTGTTCCTGCAGGCGAATGAGGTGCAGGCACTTGGCGGCGGGGGTTATTGGGTGATGGAACGCTGTCCGTGTCGCAGGCATGTGAATATATGTACCGGTAGTAGACCGCTTTGTCCAGTTATCGAGCTAGAGTGGGCCGTCTCGGTAGACAATGCGGTTTGTATGGGGTGTAGAGGTGCACATTCAGCGTGTCCCTCGGTTACACTGCCTACCCATGACCAATCCTTTGCTTGAGGAGCACGCATCCCAGTTAGAACGCGAGCCTTCGCTACTCGACGCCACCTGCGAAGACTTTCTCTACGACCTCGCCGAGCTGATCCCTACCCTGGCAACGGAGATCGGCCTCGAAGGCCACGACTGTGACCTGCAGGACTTCAGCCCCGAGTACTACGGCGAAGTCGCCGACCGCATCCGTGACGTCGTCGCCGATGTCGACGCGCTCAACGACTCCACGGACGCCTCCGACGACGAAGACGACTTCGACGACGTCGACAATCTCACCGCTTCGCTGCTGCGCGACCGGATGGCATTCAAGTTGGAGCTGCACCACCAGGGCGAGGACCTGCGCCAGCTCAACAACATCGATTCGCCGGTGCAGACCATCCGCGACTCCTTCGCGCTGATGCCGAAGGTGAGCAAGGAGGACTTCGAACACATTGAGGCGCGCCTGTCCAAGGTGCCGGCGGCGCTCGCGGGCTATCGCGCGTCGCTTTCGGAGGCGGCGTCGGCAGGCAATGTGCCTGCGTACCGCCAGATCGAAGCCGTGATCAAGCAGTGCGGCGACCTCACCGATGACGACAGCGTCTTCGACCAGCTGGGCCTGCCGGAGGACTCGGCCGTCGTCGAAAAGGCGAAGGCTGCATTCGACGAGATGGCCACCTGGCTGTCCACCGAGCTCGCGCCACACGGCCGCCACGACGACGCCGTCGGCCGCGACCGCTACGAACTCTTCTCCGAGTTCTTCTTGGGCCGCGGCATCAACCTCGACGAGGCCTACACCTGGGCCAAGGAGCAGCTGAAGGAAACCGTCGCTGAGCAGCGCGCGCTCGCGCAGAAGCTCTACGGCCCGGACGCCACCATCCTGGGCGCGTACAAGCGTCTCAACGAGGAGGAGCGCTACACCCTGCGCGGCACCGACGCCCTGCTGGAGTGGATGAACTCCGTCAACGAGCAGGTCATGCGGGACCTCGACGGCGTTGACGTCACCATCCCGGAGGGCCTGCACAAGGTGGAGTGCGCGATTGACCACGCCGGTTCCGGCGGCATCTTCTACACCCCGCCGTCCGACGACCTGATCCGCCCCGGCACCATGTGGTGGTCAGTGCCGGAGGGCCAGGAGGTGTTCCACACCTGGCAGGAGCTCACCACCGTCTTCCACGAGGGTATCCCGGGCCACCACCTGCAGATCGGCACCGCGCTCATGCAGCGCAACGACCTCAACCTGTGGCGTCGCACCGCGTGCTGGAACTCCGCACACGGCGAGGGCTGGGCGCTCTACGCCGAGGAGCTCATGGGGGAGCACGGCCACTTCGACGACCCAGGCTTCCGAATGGGGCTTCTCGACGCCCGCCGGCTCCGCCTCGCCCGCGTCATGATCGACATCGGCGTCCACCTCAAGAAGGCCACCCCGGACGGCACCGGCGTGTGGGACGCCGCCTATGCCAAGGCGTTCCTGCGCGACAACTCCGCCATGCCGGAGTCCCACATCGCCTTCGAACTGGACCGCTACCTGGGCTGGCCGGGCCAGGCGCCGAGCTACGCCATCGGCTACCGCGACTGGTGCTCACTGCGCGACAGCGCCCTGGAGCAGGGGATGACGCTGCGCCAGTTCCACGACAAGGCGCTCAAGCTCGGGTCGATGCCGATGGACATGCTGGCCCACGAGGTGCTCAACCACCACGACTAGCCTGCTAGCCGTTGCGTTTGCGATTCTGCCAGTTGACCAACTTCGGCAGGTAACCCGCGAACAGCAGGATGCAGATCAGGCGGATCAGCTGGACCGCCACGACCGCCGGGCCCACCCCGCCCTCCGCGGTGAGTGCCAGCACCGTCTCGAGTGCGCCTGGCGTGGTGGCCAGGTAGCCCTCGTAGAAGCTGATGTTCAGCCACAGCGCCAGCAGCCAGCCCAGTCCGGCGCAGGCTGCCATGAGGGCGGCGATGTAGATGATCGTGATCGGCAGCAGGCGGGAGAACTGCTTCAGGGCAGGTACGGATAGGCCGCCGCCGCACGCCCAGCCAATGCACAAGAACGCTGCGATGTTCAGCGGCTCCGGCGGAACGATGACCACGTCCATGAAGGAGCCGACCACCGCGGTGACGATCATCGGGCCGAAAACCGACGGGTTCGGGATGTGCAGCACCTTCGCGATCGGCTGCCCAACCGCCACCAGCGCCGGCACCAGCAACCACATCCACCAGTAGGGCTCCAGATGCTCCGTGGCGGAGGCGTGCTTGGTAGTGAGCAGCCCCGCCACCACCGGCAGCGTCATCGACACGACGAGCAGGCGCAGGTACTGCGTCAGAGCGACGTAGCGGACGTCGGCACCAATCTCCTTCGCGATGACCGGCATGAGCGACGCACCGCCCGCGAGCAGCGACAACACCCCGGTTTCCTGCGAGATTCCCTTGCGCGCGAGCACCGCGCCGCCCACGTAGGCCAACCCGATCATGCTCGCCGCGGCCAGCAGGCCGGGCAGCAGGAACGGCAACAGCGTCTTCGGGGGGATGCCCACCAGTGGCAGCGCCGCCAGTACGCCGATCACGCCGCGGGTGCACGTGAACAGGAGCTCGTTGATGGGAAGGTCGCGCCCGCTGCGCAGCGCCACCGCGCCCGATGCGACGATCGCCCCCAGGATCCACGCGGCCGGAAGGTGCAGCGCGCTGAAGGCCCAACCGAGCGCGATTGACACCGGGACGACCACACACCAACGAAGCATGGCTGTTGATATTACTCTTTAGTGCATGATTGTCGCCCTGCTGATTGCATCACTGACCGCCGGCTGGATTGACGCCGTCATCGGCGGCGGTGGCCTGGTGCTCATCCCTGTGCTGATGTCCACCACCGGCATGCCTGCCGCCGCCGTCCTGGCGACGAATAAGTTCGCGGCGTTCACCGGCACCTCCTCCGCCGCGGTCACCATGGTGCGCAAGGTTGGGGTTCCGCGCTGCACGTGGGGCTTCGCGCTCGCCGCGATGTGCGCCTCCGCGGGCGGTGCGCTGGCCGTCGCGCTCGTCAGCGACTCCGTGATACGCCCACTCATCATTGTGTTACTGCTGGCAGTGGGCATCTTCGTGGTGTGTAAGCCCTCGTTTGGGTCGGAGGGCAACCGCATCATCACGCCGCGCCGGGTGGCGCTCGGCGTCGCGGTGGCCCTGCTCGTCGGTGGGTACGACGGCGTCTTCGGCCCCGGCACCGGCATGTTCCTCATCATGGCGTTTACAGCTGTGTTCTCTCAAACCTTCCTCGAGTCCGCGGCGATGGCGAAGGTGGTCAACACCGCGACGAACATCGGCGCGCTCGGAGTGTTCATCGCCGGGGGCTACGTGGACTGGTCGCTGGCAATCGCGCTCGCGATCGCGAACGTCATCGGCGCGCAGCTCGGCGCGCGCACCGTGCTGCAGGGCGGGTCCAAGTTGGTCCGAATCGCCTTATTGACGCTCGTAGTTGTTCTATGCGCGCGGCTTGGGTGGCAAGAATTCGTGCAATAATGGCGGCGTGGAAAAGCAGCAGAAGATTCTTAGGCCGGCCCGTAGGGCAGCAACCGAGCAGAAGATTTTCGCGTCGGTGCTCAGCATCGCCCGCGATCGCGGATTGCACTCTGTAACGATCGACGAGGTTGTGGCGGATTGTGGTGTCGCAAAGACGACGATCTACCGCCGCTACGCTGACCGCCGCGAGATGATCACCGCGGCGCTGGACTCAATCGCGCTCCAGATCCCGATCTACCTCCCCACCACGCGCGCAGAGTTCGTAAAATACATGATTGACCTGCAGCGCTACCTCGACGAGACGCTGGGCGTGAGGCTGATCGGCTCCATCATCGCCAGCGCAGAGCCTTTCGTGTCGCAGTGGCGTCTGCGCCTTGAAACCGAAATCCTCGAACGGATGGTGGAGGGGATCCGCAAGGGGATGGACGAGGGCCTGTATAACCCGAACATCAACCCGTACGCCTTCGTGGGCATGCTGCTCGGCGGCATTGTTATGCGCCAGGCGTTCAGTGAGGCCTCCGCCGAGCGGCACGCCGAAAATACCGCGACGGTCCTGTGGCCACAGCTAGCTGTGGACCCGGACCGCCGAAACGATTAGAGCTGCTGAGAGCTGACTAGAGCTGCAGAGAGCCGTTGGCCAGGCCGACCACGGCTGCGATAGCGCCCGCGATCACGATCGCCACCACAACCCACTCGAAGCTGTTGAAGAGGCGCTCCTTGTTCGCGATGCGCGTCCACACGTACGGGATGATGCCCGGAACCACGGCGAGCGCGCCGAAGAGCACGTAGACCGGGTCGGCGGCGTAGATCAGCCACATCGAGTACACGAAACCGACCGCGCCGACGATGAGGTGGCGCTGGTTGTCGCTGCGGCTGACCTCCGGACCGGAGTCGTCGAAACGCACGCCCGCGTTCGGGTGGTTAAGCCCCTTGCCGCGCACCGCGAGCAGGATGAGGTACAGCGAGGAGAAGATGTACGGCAGCAGGTACATGATGGTCGCCAGCTGCACCATCGCGTTATAGGACGTCTCGTTGGCGAAGAAGATGATCACGAACAGCTGGATCACCACGGTGGAGATCAGCTGCGCGCGGAACGGGGAGCCCGCTTTGTTGGCCACGCCGAGCGACTGCGGCAGCAGGCCGTCGTTCGCCATGAGCACGATCGGCTCGGCACACAGCATCTGCCAGGATACGTACGCGCCCAGCACCGACAGACACAGGCCGATTGAGATGAACACGCCGCCCCACGGGCCGACGACCGCCTCAAGCACGGCACCCATCGAGTTCTCCGGCAGCGCCGCCAGCTCCTCCTGGGTGAGCACGCCGTAGGAGAGCGTGGACACTAAGACCAGCAGCAACAGCACCGACAGGAAGCCGATGATGGTCGCGCGGCCCACGTCCTTGCGGGTTTTCGCCTGCTTGGAGTACACGGAGGCGCCCTCAATGCCGATGAAGACCCACACGGTGTAGAGCATGATGCCCTGCAGCTGCTGCGAGAACGGGATGGCCGAGCCCTCGCCCCAGAAGTCCAAGGTGAACTTGTCCCAGGAGAAGCCGAGGAAGGCGACCAAGACGATGAAGCAGAGGATCGGCACCAGCTTGGCCACCGTGGTGACCACGTTCATCACGGCAGCCTGCTTCACGCCGCGGGTCAGCATGATGAAGATGCCCCACGTCATCACGGATACCGCCACAGCCAGCACCCACCGATTATTCAGCGGGGCGAAGTAGTAGGCCACCGTGGAGAAGAACAGGGTGGCGTAGCCCACCTGTGCCATCACGGAACCCAACCAGTAGCCCAGTCCAGAGGTGAACCCGATGAAGTCGCCCAGGCCAGCGCGTACATAGGAGTACACGCCCGAGTCCAGGTGCGGTTTGCGCCGCGCCAGGATCTGGAACACGAACGCGATGGAGAGCATGCCCACCCCGGCGATAACCCAGCCGATGAGCATTGCGCCGGGGCTCGCCACGGAGCCAATATTTTGCGGCAAGGCGAAGATGCCGGAGCCAATGGTGGAGCCAATAATGAGCGACACCAGCGTCCACATGGTCACCGTGTGTGATTGGGCATTAGTCATGGAGAATAAGTTACCTTATGATGAGAGCCGTGAAGCGTCGAAGGAGGTCGGTCATGCGTGGCCGGATTACAGCTGCTGCGTGTGCAGTCATGCTTGCCTGCACCTCCCCACATGCCGTGGCGGTAGAAACTGCGCACGGACAGGCGATCGTGCAGGGCAATTACCCCGTTACAACCGTAACTATCGGTAGTACGGAAACACTACCCCCACCACTGCCCAGGGGCCAAGCCTGGTACAGCGGCACGAGTATCCCCAGCTGGGCGCACCTTTCTGAAGCCGATGGCTCCATCGAGCTGACGCCATCTGTCGGCGTCGATCCTGGCGATTACCAGTGGCCAGTCGTTGCCCACTACGGCGACGAATCCACGGAAATCATCCCGGTCCGAGTCACTGTGGCGAACCCGGGAACGGATGAAGGCGTGGCACCGGACTTCCTGAAGCCGCTCGGTTTTGAGCAGATCACGCCGAAGTGTTCCAAGACTTCCTTGGCAGTGGGCATTCCGCTGCTGGCACTGATCCCGCTCGGCTTTGCCACCCAAATGGGGCTACCAATCGTTGCGGTGCAGGACAGCGTTAACCTGCAGATTACAAACCTGGCGAAGCCGGTGAACATTCACCTCAAGCCGCGCCAGTACAACCGCCGCAATGCGGACCTCGGCATCGCGTCGGTGCTGACGGTCGCTGGCCTTGTCGGCGGCGGCATCATTTATTCAGCGTGCGCTTCGTTCGAGCAGTAGGCGTCGCCGTCCACGGGTCCTCCGGCCACGGGTGCTTCGGGTAGCGCCCGCGCATCTCCTTACGCACGTCCTGGTAGGGCCCGTTCCAAAAACTGCGCAGGTCGTCCGTGACCGCCAGCTCGCGCCCAGCAGGGGAGAGTAGGTGGAACAGCACCCGCTGCCCGCCAATCACCGGCGAGTCCGCCAGCCCGAACGCCAGCTGCAGCTTCAGCCGCACGACGGGTCGGCCCGTCGAGTAGTCCAGCTTGCCTTGCGCGATGCGCGTCGGCGCCAGCTCGTCGAGCCGCGAAGCCTCGGGCCACGGCAGTTGCCGCATCAGCGCCTGTCGCATGTCCAGCTCTCTTATCGACGCCCCCCTGGCCAACTGCGCCACCTCCAGCGAGTAGTCGCCCTTGGTCACGTCCGGCCACGGCTCGCCGATGGTGGCGTGCAGGAAATCGAGGCGCTGCTTGAGGGCGGTGGCGGCGCTATCAAGCGCGAAATCTTCGAAGCTGATGTCGCGCAGTGCCTCTTCCACCTCGTGGGGCTCGGGGCGGATCGGGGTGGCGCTCAGTTCGATGGCGCCGATGGCTTTGACCCTGCGTGCGCGCACTTTCCCGTCCACCAGTGATGCGCGCACGTGCTCCTCGACGCGCTCCTGCGGCATCGCAAGCGGTTCCGCCGCGCGGATCACCGCACCCCGCGCAGTGCGCTGCACCTCTGCGGCCGCGATCCACTCCGGGGCGCCGATCGGCACGTCCAGCCGCGCCCTCGTTCCTGAGGCAAGCAGGTACTCGCCCCCGTCGCGCTTGGCCACCCACTGGGGGTACGCCGCCGCGATCACGTCGCCAGGCGCCACCGGCGCTGACTGGTGTACGAGTCTGGCCAGGCGTTTCGCGGGCTGGTCGGCGAGTTTGGCCACCGTGTCCGCAGCGCCCGAGCCGAACTTCACCAACGCGGCCCCCAGCCGCGGATCCACCGGCATGCGCACCAGCTTCTCACCGAGGGCGGTGATGCGGTGCTCATCGTCCAGCGCGCCGATGAGCCGCAGCGTCTCCTGTGCAGCGGCCAAGTGGTGCGCCGGGGGAGGGTCCAGCAGCGGCAAGTCTGGCGACGCCCACGCCGCCAATTGCAGCGCCGCCTGCGTGAGGTCACTCGTCGCGATCTCCGGCGCCACATCCGGTTGAAAGTGCTGGTAGTCCGTCTCCGAGTAGGCCCGCACCACCGTGCCAGGCCCCAGGCGACCGGCGCGGCCCGCCCGCTGGTCCGCACTGCTTTTCGCCGCAGAGACCGTCACCAAGCCCGTCATCCCGCGGGCATCCCGCCGCGGCACCCGGGTAAGCCCGGCATCCACCACGCGGCGCACACCCGGCACCGTCACCGAGGACTCCGCAACGTTCGTCGACACCACCACCGCAGCATCCCCGTAGAGCGCGGCGTCCTGCTCCGCGGAGGACAAGCGGCCGTGGAGCGGAGTGGCGTCGTCAAGAAAGCTGGCGACGAGCTCCACCTCCCGCACCCCCGGCACGAACACCAGGGTGCGCTCCGGCGCCTCCGCGAGGGCGGCCACATGCCGGTAGAACTCGCGCGAACCCTGCATCCGCCCAGCGTGCGGAGCATATGTGACCTCGACGGGGTAGGTCGCCGCCTCCGTGGACAGCACCTCGGCGCCCATGTGGTCGGCGAAGCGGCGCGCGTCCAGCGTCGCCGACATGGCGCACAGGTACAGGTCATCGCGCAGCAGGGCAGTCTCCATGCACATGGCCAGCACCAGGTCGGTGTCCAGGCCACGCTCGTGCACCTCGTCGATGATCACCGCGTTGACGCCCTCCAGGCCAGGGTCCTGCAACAGGCGGTTCAGCAGCACACCCGGCGTCACAAACTCCACCAGCGAACCATCCCGATGCTCACCACGAATGGAGTAGCCCACCCGCTGCCCAAGCCGCGACCCATCCAGGTCCGCCAGCCGCTTCGCCGCCGAACGCACTGCCACACGCCGCGGCGCCGTCACCAGCGTCTTCCCACACACATTTGCCACCGCCGGTGGCACCAGCGTCGTCTTACCCGTCCCAGGCGGCGCCTCCACCACCAGCGGCCCGGTGCGCGGCAGCTCCCCAATCACCTTCGCGACGGGCAGCCCCTCCCCAATCTTGCCCAGGTCAAACGCGTGCTCAGGCATCCTGCGCAAACTTTCGCTTCACGACGCCCGGCACCCCCGCCACCAAACAGTCATCTGGCACGTCCTTCGTCACCACCGTGCCGGCGGCCACCACGCAACGATCACCCACCGTCACGCCAGGCATCACCATCGCACCCGCCCCGAACCAGCAGTCCTTCCCAATCCGAACCGGCTTCGCGATCTCCCACCCCTCAGCCCGCTTCGCCGCATCCTCAACCGGGTGACCCACCGTAATCAGCTGGCAGCCCGGCCCGAACACCGACCCGTCCCCGATGGTCACCTCCGCAATATCGAGGATGACGCAGTTGAAGTTCATGAAGCACCCCTTGCCGAACCGGGTGTTCAGCCCGAACTCCACATGCAGCGGCGCGAACAGTCCCGGCACGTGCTCACTGTTGGAAAACACCTGCCGCAACAGCTCCTCCGCCCGCGGCTGATCGGTGTTGCCCAGGGCGTTGACCTGGCGCATCAACTCCCACGTCCGGGCGTGTTGGGCGTCGGCCTCCTCGCCGCCGGGGAGGTACCACTGACCTGATCGCATCTGCTCCATCGAATACATACCAGCCAGGGTACCGGGGCCATGCTGTATCCGTTTTGCGCCCCAAAAACGAGCCCCAACACGCCCCAAATCTGTTAAAAGCGTGCGCTTCGAAGCGTGCGATGCAGGTCGCGCATTTTCACCCGGCCCGGCCGATTTCTGACGACCAGCGTCGCACTCCTTTAAGACCTCGACCGGAATGAAGACCGCGCGAAGACCACGCGAAAACTAGTCGGCAGCGCGCCATCTCTCCAGCACCACGCACCCAACAGCGCCAAAACCAAGCCTCCAACACACCCCAAAACCGCTTGAAGCGTGCGCTTCGAAGCGTGCGATGCAGGTCGCGCATTTTCACCCGGCCGGGACGATTTCCAGCGATCAGCGTCGCACTCCTTTAACACCTCGACCGGAACGATATGAGGGCGTCGGCACAGGGCACCGGGCTCAGAGAGGCAGCGCGCCGACCCAGCACGAGCACTACACTGCCAACCATGACAGAGACAACGAAAGTAGCCGTAGTAACGGGAGGCTCCGCCGGGATCGGGGAGGCGTGTGCGCGGGCGCTCGCCGCGGACGGTTGGAAGGTGTACGTGGCGGCGCGCCGGGTGGAGCGCTGCCAGGCCATCGCGGAGGAGATCGGAGGCGTGGCGGTGCGCCTTGATGTGACGGATGAGGCGAGTGTGGCAGAGTTGGCGTCGATAATTGAGGGGCCGGTTGGGCTGCTGGTGAATAATGCGGGCGGCGCGAAGGGCCTCGACCTGCTTCGCGACGCCAACCCCGCCGACTGGCAGTGGATGTACGAGACGAACGTGCTCGGCACCATGCGGGTGACGAAGGCCCTGTACCCGCACCTGCTGGAGGCGTCCGGTCTGGTGGTGAACATTGGGTCCGTGGCGGCGACTGACGCGTACAAGGGCGGCAGCGGCTATAACGCGGCGAAGTACGGGCTGCGCGGGATCACGCGGGCGCTGCGACGGGAGGAGGCGGAGAACAACATCCGTGTTACGGAGATTGACCCTGGCCGGGTGAAGACGGACTTCTCCCTGAACCGTTTCGCGGGCGATGCCGAGCGTGCGTACGCGGTGTACGAGGGCAAGTTGAACTTGACCGCGGAGGACATTGCGGAGGCGGTGCGCTGGGTGGCGAGTTTGCCGCCGCACGTGAACATCGATACGTTGTCGATTATGCCGACTGACCAGGCTGAACGCTAAGTGTCGGGGGCGTGGCTTAGACTGGCTGCATGATTCTAAGCACTACTAATTCCGTCGATGGGGGCACCATCGCTGAGTACATGCGCATCGTGGGCGGCGAGGCGATCGTCGGCATGAATGTGTTCAAGGATTTCGCGGCGGGCATTCGCAACATTGTGGGTGGTCGCGCCGCCGCGTGGGAGGCCGACGTCGTGCGCGCCCGCGAGGAGGCCCTGAACGAGCTGTGGCATCGCGCCGCGGAGATGGGGGCTGACGCGGTGGTTGGCGTGAAGGTGGACTACGAGTCCATGGGCGCTGACGGCGGCATGATGTTGGTGTCCGCGGTGGGCACTGCGGTCAAGCTTGCTCCGCCGGTGGTGTAATCATGGCGTTTGATGTGGTGATTTCGGGGGAGAGCATTAAGCTCGGTCAGTTTTTGAAGGTGGCCAACCTTGTGGAGTCCGGCGGGCACGCCAAGGAGCTCATCAACGCCGGCGAGGTCAGTGTCAATGGGGAGGTGGTGCGTGCGCGCGGGCACCTGCTTTTCGACGCCGACTCCGTCACCGTCGGCACCCAAACGGCAACCGTGAGCACCGGCGGGGATGACGGCGACTACTTCGATGAGCGCACCGCGAACGACGATTTCGATCCGGAAAAGTGGAGGAACATGTAAATGCCTGCGTTTCAGGGAACACCAGGGATGCCGTACTGGCAGGACTGCTTGACCAAAGACGTGCAGAAGTCCGCGTACTTCTACTCGAAGGTGCTCGGGTGGGAAGTTACGGGCGAGACGTACCGGGTTGCCCGCAAGGACGGGCTGCCGGTGGCGGGCTTCGTGCCGTCGAAGCAGGAGCGGGACCTGTGGGTGACGTACTTCATGGACGCGGACGGCTCGATTGAGTCACGCGTGGAGCCGCTGGGGGGCAAGGTGCTGAGCTCCCAGGAGGTGGACTTCGGTGTGATGACGGTGTGTGCCGACCCATCCGGTGGTCTGTTCGGCTTGATGCGCCCGGCGGGGGAGGACGCCTTCGTTGCCGCTGGTGAGCCGGGTGTTTCGGTGTGGTACGAGTGCGTGGCGCCGGATGAGGCCACCGTGGACTTCTACGGGGAGCTGTTCGATTGGGAGCTGCGCAAGGAAAGCGGCTACTACATTGCGCTGCAGGAGGGCGCGGCGTTCTTGGGCCTGCGTCTGGACCCGCGGCTGCAGCAGCACGGCCTTGCGGCGGTCTGGCACTCCTACTTCGGCGTCAAGGACGTTGATGCGGCGTCCCATGCGGTGCGTATGGGTGGCGGCCAGGTGTTGGCTGGTCCGACGCTCAGCCCGTTCGGCCCGATGCTTGGGGCGAAGGACGCCACCGGCGCCAACGTGTACCTGTGCGAGGTGCCGGAGCCGGTCAGCGAGGACGTCAGCGAAGCAGACTCCATCCTGGACCTCTAGGGCGCGAAACGAAGCGGAAGCACTGTGTTGAAGAAGTGGATCGCTGCGCTGCTGGTGTGCGCGCTGATGCCTGCGTTGCAGGGCTTTCACGTGAACCCCGGCTACACGCGGGAGCGCACTGCGCTGGCGGTGGTGCACCCGGACGGCCGGGTGTCGATCTCCCCGGCGGGCGAGGAGCCGCGCGCCGCCCTGTCCCTGGCCAAGCTCTACCTGGGCTACTGGGTGCTCTATAACGGCACGAAGGAGGAGAAGGCGCAGGTGGAGGAGATGGTGCGCGTCTCCAACGACGCGATCGCCGAGGAACTCGACGCCCGCTACCCGCAGGCCATCGACGAGATTGCCGCCGACTTCGAGCTGGAGCGAACGCAGCGCGTCGGCGCGTGGGGCACGACGTTGACGTCTGCGAGGGACGTGGCCACCTTCATCGCGGCCATCCTGTGGGACCCGGTTGCTGAGCCGCTGTTGGACGGGATGCGTCGGCAGTCGCTGGTGGCCTCTGACGGGTTTGGTCAGCAGTTCGGCACCGCGCGTCTGCGCGGCGTGCAGGGTTCCAAGATGGGCTGGGCCAACGAGGCCACCACAGCGACCGCCTCTGTCTCCTGGGGCACCACGCTGGATGAGACGTGGGCGGTGGCGGCGCTGACGAACGGCAGCGCCTACCACAACACCGTCGACGTACGCCGTGGCATCGTGCAGCGCCACGACGCCACGCCCGCGTCAGCGTTCGGCCGTACCAAGTCCGGCAAGAAACTCCGCGGCATCCAGGACCTTGCGCCGGTGCTGGGCCGGGGTAGCGATCACCCCGGTGGAGACGTACTCTTTCACTTCCGCCCCCTCGACTGAGGGCTGCTCCCACGCGGCGTCGGAGGCGCGTTGCAGCAGCACCTTCGCGTCAGCCGTCGCGAGGGCCCCAGCGGATTCGGCGGATTCGGTGGGGAAGGTGAGCACGTAGGCGTCCGCGTCGGCGGGCAGCAGCGCGCACGAGGAACCCATTCCCCATACCGCGACCACGTCCGCGCCTTCCTGGCGTGCGGCATGCACGGCGGAGGCGACGCCGGCCGGGTCGTCCACGTCGTAGGCGCGGGCACCGGCCTGCTCAGCGCAGGCGGCAACCTCGGGGCGCCAGGCGAACTCGCGGGCATCCGCTGGCCCGTCGTAGCAAGACACCACCCACACGCCGCCCTTTGCGGGCGCCTTCGATGAGGTGAACACCTGGCCCAGCGGGGCGTCCTCGACGGAGACGTCCCCGGTCAACGCCACGCCCGGCATCTGGTGATCCACCGCGGAGCCCAGCATCAGCATCGCGGCGTGCGTAATCCGGTCCGGAAGCAACGCCAGGTACTGCGGGGAGTCCTCGTAGGACGCCTCGATGTAGGACACCAGCTGCGCGAGCTGCTCGGACTCCGGCAGGGTGCGCTCCACGCCACCGACCTGGAACTCCTCGGAACCCTGCTCGTTGAGTGGGTAGTGCGCGCCCTCCGCGCCGGGCTGTAGCGACGATTCCTCTACCATATTTTGACCCTTTCCTCCGGGGCGATCCACATCGGGGAGCCGGGCTCCACGTCGAAGGCCTCGTAGAACTCGTCAACGTTGGATGCGATGACGTTGCAACGGAACTCGTTCGGGGAGTGCGGGTCAATCGCCAGCAGCTGCGCCGCCATCTCCGGCCGCGCCTTCGAGCGCCACACACGGGCCCACGCCAGGAAGAGCTCCTCCAGGTTCGGCTCGACGTTGTTGTCGGCGCAGTACAGCTGGTACGCCACCACCGCGATACCAAGGCCGCCCAGGTCGCCGATGTTCTCGCCGAGCGTGAACTCGCCGTTGACCCCCGCCACGTCCTGGCCCTCCAGCACGGAAGGCACCAGGCCCTGGAACTGCTCCACCAGCTTCGCGGTGCGCTCCTCGAAGTGGGCGCGGTCCTCGTCGGTCCACCAGGAGTTGAGGTTGCCGTGGCCGTCGTAACGCGAGCCCTGGTCGTCGAAACCGTGGCCGATCTCGTGGCCAATCACCGCGCCGATCGCGCCGAAGTTGCGCGCCGGGTCCGCCTCCGGGTCGAAGAACGGCGGCTGCAGGATCGCGGCAGGGAAGGTGATGTCGTTGACCACCGGGTTGTAGAACGCGTTGACGGTCTGCGGGGTGGTCACCCACTCGGAACGGTCCGAGGGCTTGCCGATCTTGCCCAGCTGGTAGTCGTGCTCGAAGGCGGCGCCGCGGCGCACGTTGGCCACCAGCTGCTCACCGGAAGGATCAAAGATCAGCCCCTCGTAGCTGCGCCAGGTTTCCGGGTAGCCGATCTTCGCCTGGAACAGGCGCAGCTTCTCCAGGGCGCGCTCACGCGTCGCCGGCGTCATCCACGGCAGGTCGCTGATGCGCTGCTCGTAGGCCCGCACCAGGTAGTCCACCAGCGCGAGCATCTGCTCCTTCGACTCGGAAGGGAAGTGGCGCGCCACATACTCCTTACCGATCTCCTCGCCAACCAGCGACTCCACCAGCCCCACGCCGCGCTTCCAGCGGTCGCGCTGCTGCGTCGCGCCGGAGAGTACCGTGCCGTAAAACTCGAAGTTCGCCCGCCCGATCTCCTCGGTGAGCACGCTTGCGCGCGAGCGCAGCACGGTCCACGCCGCCCACAGTTGCCAGTCGGCGAGGGTTTCGGGGCGAAGCATCGTCGCTAAGTCCTCGGTGAATGAGGGCATCATGTTGATCACGCGGCCGTCGCGAAGCCCGGCGCCGCGCAGCATCGTCACAATTATCGACGGCAACTCCGCCAACTCCACCGGGTTGTAGGTAGCCATCGCGTCCCGGCTGCGCACCACATCCCAGTGGCTGGCCGCCACCTGGGTCTCCAGGTTCATGATGCGCTGCGCCGCCACCTCAGGCGTAAGCCCCAGCAGGTACGCCGGGTCCAAAAACGCCAGCATGCGGGCCACGTGCTTCTGGTAGGTGGCGCGGGTCTCCGCGTGGGCGTCCTCCCGGTAGTAGGCCTCATCCGGCAGGCCAAGGCCGGATTGGACCAGGTAGGGCACGCTGTCCTCGCCCTGGGAGTCCTTTTCAACCCAAAAGGCCAGGGGGGAGCCGACACCCGTGCGGTCGAGCACGCCCAGGTTGTGGGCGAACTCCTCGATATCTTTCACCGCGATCAGGTCCAGGTCCGGCTGCAGGGGCGCGGTGCCTGCGGCGTTGATGGCGTCGGTATCCATGAAGGAGGCGAACAGGTCGCTGGTCTCCGAGACGATCGCGTGGACGTCCTCCTCCGCCTTGTCGCGCAGGGCGTAGAAGGAGCCGTCGATACCGCGATCGGCTGGGATCTCGTGGGATTCGACCCACTCGCCGTTTACGTGATGAAAAAGATCATGCATGCCCACAACTCTAACGTGTGGGGCGGACATGCGCGTCGGAGGGACTAGCGGTGGTTGGCGATCCAGTTCGCAGCCTCATGCTGCTGCGCCAGCGTGTAGGACCCGTGCGCACCGATCGAGTGGATGATGCTGCTCGTGCGGCCGTCGTTCGCGCGCGCGATGTCAATCACCCAGCGGGGCATCCCGCCGCTGCTCAGGTTGACGTCCATCGCAGGGTCGACGATCTCGCGCTGATTCTCCGTCGGGGAGCACACGATGTCGCCGGTGTTGCAGATCTCCAGCACGCGCTCACCGAGGTCGCCATAGCCGCCCTCAAGCTCACCGAGCGCGCCGCGCACGTGTGGCGACGTTCCCGCAGCCATCACCGCACCGTTCCCGCCCTGGTAGGGGCTGGAAAACAGGGCAGCCGAGGCGACGCGCTCCTTCGCGATAGGGCCACGGTCATGCGCAATGCTATTCAGCATCCGCGACACAATATCCGCGCCGAGGGAGTAGCCGGTGAAGCTGAAGCGCGCGTTCGGGCAGGCGTTTGCGATGCCCGCGACGGCCTTCTTCGTCTCCGCGTAGCCACGATTCGACGCCGTCTGGTACTGCGTGGTGGCGAACGGCGCGGCGTCGTACGCGATCCACAGCGGCTGAATCTGCCCACCCGTATACAGCTGGGTAAGCACGCCCGTGAGCCACACGTTCCCGCCGTGCGGCAGGTTGCGCGGTAGCCCCGGCATCGTATTGACGCCACCCGGCACCGCGATCAGGTACTCCGACTTGCAGCCCTGGGACTTCAGCAGGCTCGGCAGCCGGAACGACGGTGCGATCGGCGCCGGCAGCTGCAGCTGCTGCGCAGACGCCGGAGCCGCCGCACCAACCGCGACAAGGGCGGCGGTAGCGGCGGCAACAAGAACGGAGCGGAGGGATGCGAAAGCGCGCATGGCGCCTCATCTTAGCTGTTAGACCTCCCGAATCTTCATCGGGCCTGGGGTCCACCACCCTGAACGGGTGACCTCTTCGAGCTGGATCTCAGCAAGCGCTGGCACCTCACCGATGGAGTTCGTGCGCAGCTGGTAGCGGGACAGGGAACCCCAGTCGCGCTGCCAGTCGCCCTTCATGTACCCCGGCACCTGGTAGGAGTAGTTCACGGCCTCCGCGGTGGACAGCGCACCGCCGCCCAGGAAGTCCATGAATCCGGACAGCTGCTGCTTACCCGGTGCGTCAGGCATGATGCGGAACTCCGGGATCTCGGTCACGCCAGCGAAGTGGTTGAACGTGCGCTGGCACGGGTACTGGAAGGCCACCGACCAGTCGAGCAGGCCCGGGGTGTCCGAGTCGAACATCTTGTTCAGCGGCTGCAGCGTCGGGTTGCGCAGCGGGGTGACGGCCATCCAGTCGTCTTCCGCAAGGGAGGCGTCCTCGGCGACGAGGCGCACCACGTTTGCCTCCTCGGGCAGGTCCGCGATGGGGTAGCGCAGGTTGCGCCACTTCGGCGTCGGCCCCTGGTCCAGCATCTCGGTCTCGCCCAGGGTCTTTATCGAGCCGTCGTCGCTGCGCACGCCGTACTCCAGCACCAGCTCGGCACCTTCCTTTTCGACGCCATTAATGTCGTGGTGCGCGATCTTGCCAGCCACGGACGTGACCAGCAGGGGGGCGTCGTCACGCTTCTGTGGCAGTTCGAACCAGGTGGTTTCCAGGTAGGCCGTGCGCGTCGCGCGCTCGTCGTATGTGCCCAGCAGCGGGATGCGGTTGAAGTCCAGGTTGAACGGCAGGCGCACCGTCGACCCGTTGACACCGCGCAGCGTGAACGGGCGGTTGCCCTCGACGCTGCGTGCATCCGAGGAGAGCTCAGGCTCCTCGTTTGCATCGGACTGGACGGTCTCGATGGCGGTGTCGTCGCCCGATTTCGTATCCGTGGTGTCGGCGTTGTCGTCCGCGATCGTGGCAGGCACGCCGTCCGGGTGGAACGCGCGGTTCACGCCGGAGTCCAGCGAGCGGCCCAGCGGCACCCCGTCGACGGGGGTGAGGAAGGAATCGTTCGTGTCGGTCTCCAGCAAGATCTCGCTGCCGAGGGCGCAGATGTCACCCTTGAACGTCTTCACGTTGCCCATGCCCACCGAGTAGTTCGGAGTCTGTTCCGCGAACGCCTTCACAAAGGTCAGGCAGGAAAACGCCACCATGAGTACCGCGGCGACGGCGATCGGCGCGGCCATCACGCCCGCCCAGCGCGACGCCGCCGCGCGCTCCCGCACAGAATCAGGGCGCGGCCGCAGCCACTGGACGACGCCCACCAAGGCAATCACCAGCGTAATTCCGAGCAAAACAGTGTTCGCCTCGATGCCCTTCACCTGTGGGTTCTTGTCCCACCACGGCACGCCGAAGGAGGACACGTACCACCACGCGTTCCAGCCCGCCAGACTCAGGGACACCAGGAAGAGCACCGCGGCGATCGCAAAGGAGCGGTTGCGCGCCGACTGCAGCGCAAAGTGAGACAGCACCACCGCGCCGAGTGCTGCGACCACACCGCCGATACCCGCGTAAATACCGAAGTGGTGCGTCCACTTCGTCGGGGTGAACATCAGGAAGAACGTGGACAGCCCGATGATCAGCATCAGGCGCTGCGTCGGCTTCGCAGGCGTGCCTGGGATCGCGCCGTGGCGTGCCATCGAAAACAGGATGAGGACTACGCAGAAGGCGAAGACCAGCATCGGGAAGCGGCGCGACAGCGAGCCGTCGACAGCTTCCTGGAACAGCGTGCCGTAGCGCACCCACTCCGAGTACCAGGACAGCGCCGGGCCGACCTCGCCGCGCACCTTGGTGGCCTCCAATACGGTCGCCAGGGTCTGGTCCTTGAACACCGGCACCATCACGGCGAAGCCCGCCGCCAGAAACGCCGCTATGTACGCGATGCCCGGGGCAATCGCGCGTCGCTTGTTCATGATGCGGAACACCTCAGGCAGGCAGATCAGGAACACGCCCACCGCCGCCAGACCCGTCGGGCCACAGGCCAGCGTGAACGCCGCCACCACCGTGCCCAGCGCCGCCGGGGCCAGTCGCTTCGTGGCGATCGTGCGCTCAAACAGCGCCCACGTCAGCGTCAACCCCATCGCGATAATCGGCTCCGGGCGGGTGCCGTTGTTGTACGGCAGCCAGAACGCCAGGAACACAAACGCTGCAGTCCAGTACGCCATGCGGCGGTCCGCGATGACCGCGCCGAAGCGCGGCAGCAGCTCACGCGAAATCAGCCACCACACCAGGATGGCGGCCAGCAGCGTCGGCAGGCGCATCCACATCGACGCCGTCGTCACCTTCGCCAACAACGCCAACACGTCATAGAACGGGGAGCCGAATGGCGCCTCGGGCACGCCGTACCAGCGGTAATAGTTCGCCATGTAGTCCGAGTCGTTCGAGACCCGCGCCATCGTCAGCAGGAAGCCGTCATCCGAGGTGTTCGCGCCGAACACGTGCCAGAACCCCAGCACCGCCAGCACCACCGCGTCCAGCGGCTTGAACGTGCGCCAACGACGGTTGAACAGCGGGATACGACGCCCATCCAGCTGATCCAGGCGCCACAGCCCCCACAGGCTCACCGCCATCGCAGCCAGCCCCAGCCACATCGCTAGTGACTTCACCAGGGTCGGGCTGGACGTAAAGCGAGAGTTGATCTCGATGTTGGCGGCGAGCCCGGCGTCAATAAGCTGCGCCGACGCCTCCTCCTTCAACTCCGAGTACAGGCCACTGAGCTGCGGACGGTAGTCATCCTCGAGGACCTCCTCGAAGCTGGTGCCCGGCACCGAAATCTCCGCCTGCTCATCCGTGATGTGCACCCGCAGCTGCTTATCCGGGCCAATACCCGCCAGCTCGCCGGGGCTCAGCTCGAAGAGCACCTTATTAATCGAGCTGACCACCAACCCGCCATCCGGCGCCGACACAAACAGGCCACGGTCCGTCGCTTCCTCCGAGGACGCAGGCAGCGTCGACACAATAATGTTCTGGCCTTCACGCAGGTGACGCGTCGCCTCCAGCGGCACCGTCATGTCAATCTCCTGCGGCGCTAGCGAAATCAGCGGGGCATTCACCGACCCCACCGAGCCGCCTTGCGGCCACTGCACTGACGACTGCACCTGCGTCACAGGCAGCAGCGGCGTCAGCAGCAGCAACACGAAGGCGATGAAGCCGGACACGACGGTCGCAGCCACCAGCTGGCGCGGGGCGCGCCGAGGTTGTTGCGCGCCGGGCGTGCTCGCCGCACTCTGTGGGTTCGCAGGGTTCACGGGATTCACGGATGTCTCAGTTGTCACAGGGGCATACTCTACTTCTCAGGCGTGGCGGCATTGCGAACCACCACGACAAACGGACCAATCTGCTTCGCGTCCCACGTCTCGCGGGGGAACGCCTTCGGGTTAAAGAACAGGCCTTCGTAGCGCACGTTCGGCTCGCTCGGGAAGATGTTGTGGCCGATGTGCGTCTTCCACGCCACATCCCGGTTCTCGGTGGCGTCCTCGCGCAGGTCATCGCTCATGGTTCCGCGGAAAATGAATGCCTGCGGCGCCGTCCACTTCGTGTCCTGCATCGCTGCGTCGAGCTTCTCGGGGGCGTCGAAGGAGAGCTTCGCCCACTGCGAAAGCGCCTCGTTGCGCAGGTGGAACTCGCCCAACGGGTTGGCGTAATGGCTGGTGAACGCGTTGAAGCCGTGGTAGGGCTTGAACGCCATGAAGTTGATTTCATCCGTGTACACCACGGTCTCCCCAGGGGTGTAGCCGTGGGACTGGATGAACTCGTCGATCTCGCCGTAGTAGCGGCCCGGGTCCGGCGGGAAGCGGTCGGCGCGCTCGCCGAAGCCGTCCGTATCCGAGTACGCCTGGTCAATGTGCGCCTCGTTGAGTGCCGGGATGCGCTGCACGAACGAGAGCGTGCCCGCAGCCACCACGATGATGAGCACCGCGGTGATCACGCGCTGCGTGCGCTCCTTGAAGTGGCCCGGGTAGTAATAATCGACGCCAGCAGTGCGCAAGTCCGCCACCGCGAAGATACCCACGGTGGAAAACAGCAGCATCAGCAGCACCTCGATGCGGAAGCCCAGCAGGGACGTGCCCAGCAGCGACGCAAACATCGAGACGATCACCCAGGTGTAGCAGACCACCACCATCACAGCTAACGACGCCACCTCAGGCACATGCAGGCGCCCAACCATGAAGATCAGGCCCAACACCGACAGCACGCCGATGATGGACAGGGAGAAGAACGGCAGCGGGATCACCGTGCCCTGGGCGGGCAGGAAGTGGTTCGCGGTGTGGCGCACGTCGAAACCGCCGAAGGCCGACTCGTACAGGTACGGCGCCCAACCAATCGCCGCGATGCACAGCGCACCCACCCCGGAAGCCAAAAGGTGCACGACGGGGCCGCGCGCGAACTTGCGGCGGAACCACAACAGCACCGCGATCACCACAACGGTCAGCGCGGCGATCGCAGTAAACAGGGTGTAGAGCATGGCGGAAACGCCCAGGTAGAGCGCCAGCACCACCGTGGCTTGCCAGGAGCCCGTCAGTGCCTTGTACGCGGTGACAGCGGCCGCGGGGGCGAAGAGGGCGACGATCGCCGCGTAGGGCTCGTCAGGAGTCTCGGTGAGCACGATGCCCGTCGATACGAGCGCGATCAGCGTGGATACCGGCAGGGAGCCGCACAGCTTCCGCCAAATCGGTACCAGCGCGCACGCCGCGGCAGCCAGGGATACCAGCGCCCACGGCTGGTATACTTCCCAGCCTTCCATGCCCAGCAGGTGCGCGAGGCGCCCGCCGAGCCAGAACCACCCAATCGGGTAGAAGGTAGGCAGGTCCAGGTAGTTCATGTCCTGGTTGGTGGCCACCTCGGTCATCCGGCTCAAGAACTGGGTACGAAAGCCCTGATCCACCTGGATGCCGTCCAGCCACAGGCGGGTCGACGCCAGCGGGATCCCCAACGCCGTAATCACCAGACCAGCCGGGGCCAGCCCGCAGACAGCCTGGCAAAGCACGCGCACCGGCCGCGACAGGCGCTTCCGCACCCACGCCCAGCACGCCAACGCCGCGCACAGAATCACAACGAAAGAGCCGCCCGTGGATAGAGCGCGCGTCACCATCGAGGTATTAAACGCAGGCAGCGACGTGGAGTGCAGCACGTACCACACCGCCAACGTCACCACCGCCGCGCTGGTACCGGCCGCAAGCATGCGCAAGACCGCCGACGTCCATGACACAGCGTCAGGCTCGTAGTCGACGGTCTTGAACTCCAGCGTGGGTTGGATGGATGTATCTGTCATGCACTCAGTTTGGCACATCGCAGCGCATCCACCACGTTCCCCGCCGGGAATTAGAAGTTGAGCTTGCGCATAATCCCTGCCGGGATGTGCTGCAGCACCAAGGAAATCGGGCCGAACAGCTTGTGCACAAACACGCTTGGCTCGCCCTTCAACGCAGCCTCAACAGCAGTCTGCGCCACCTCTTCCTTATCGACGGTCAGCGGAGCCTCCTCCAGCCCATCCGTCATCTTGGTACGTACCTGGCCTGGGCGAACCACAGTCACCTTCACGCCGGAGTCACGAAGCGCCTCACCCAACTGGAGGTAGAAGGCATCCATGCCAGACTTCGACGCGCCGTACACAAAGTTGGAGCGACGCACGCGCTGGCCCGCAACGGAGCTCATCGCGATGATGGTGCCGTGGCCCTGGCGCTTCATCTCCTGGCCCAACAGCACGCCGACGGACACGAACGCGGTGTAGTTCACCTGCGCCGACTCCACGGCTGCCGCCTGGTCCTGCCACAGCTGCTCCTGGTCACCCAGGGTGCCGAAGGCAACCACGGCGACGTCAACATCGCCACCGGAGAACGCCTGCTTGATCACGTCCGGGTGAGACGCGAAATCGGTCGCGTCGAAGTCCAGGACCTCAACGGAGCCTGCACCTGCGTTGGTGACCTCAGCAACGGCGGCGTCGATACGCGGGGAGTTCTTGCGAGCTGCAAGCGTGACATTCGGGTTGCCTCCGCGGGACACGAACTCGCGCACAATGGCGAGGCCGATGTCCGAGGTGCCACCCACGAGCAGAATGTTTTGCGCTTGGCCTACTGCATTCAACATGTGAAAAATCTCCTTCAGTTCATTCAGCTAGTTCAGCTCGAGGCGGCGGGACATGTCGGAAGCGAAGACGCCGGTCGGGTCGATCTCGCGGCGGGTCTTCAGCCAGCCCTCCAGACCTGGGTACATCTTGTGGAACTTCTCCGCCGACGTACGGGACTCCTTCGCCAGGTAGAGACGGCCGCCGAACTCCATCACCTGGTCATCCAGGCGGTCCAGGAACTCGTTGAGGCCCGGGCGGATCGGGAAGTCCACACAGACGTTCCAGCCCTTCATCGGGTAGGACAGCGGCGCGCGGTTGCCCTCGCCGAACAGCTTGAACACGTTCAGTGCCGTGTAGTGGCCGGAGGACTGGATCTGGTAGATGATGTCCTTGAACGGCTCCACAGCGGTCGTCGGCACCACGAACTGGTACTGCAGGAAGCCCGCGCTGCCGTAGCCGCGGTTCCACTCACCAATCAGGTCGAGCGGCTGGTAGAACTGCGTCAGGTTCTTGATGTCGTTCTTGCTCGGGGCGCCCATCATGTAATAGGCCTCGCCGATGGCGGACAGCGTCAGCTTGTTCATGGTCCACGACGGGAAGATGTCCGGCACCGTCATCAGCTGAGGCGCCTTGAAACGCAGCGGGTCCTTCGCCAGCTTCGGCGCGTACTCCTCCAGCTGAGCCAGCGTCGCCAGCGAGCCACGGGAGATGGTGGAACGGCCCGTCTTCGGCGGCGCGGAGATGGCGTCGAACCATGCGGAGGAGTAGGTGTAGTTGACTTCGGAACCGTCCGAGTGCAGCGCGATCGTCTCATCCAGGGTGCTGGTGCGCTCCGTGTCAGACAGGAAGTACGCGGTCTCCGTCTTGGTCATCTGGATGCGTGCGCGCAGGATGATGCCGGTCAGGCCCATGCCGCCGACCGTCGCCCAGAACAGCGTGCCGTCCGGGTCGTCCGCGCTGCCTTCCGGCTCGAGGTGCAGGACGCGGCCGTCCGCCACCAGCAGCTCCATGGAGACCACGTGGTCGCCGAAGGAACCAGCGGAGTGGTGGTTCTTACCGTGGATGTCCGGACCGATCGCGCCACCGATGGTGACCTGGCGGGTGCCCGGCAGGACCGGAACCCACAGGCCGTACGGCAGGGCCGCCTTCATCAGCTGGTCCAGGTTGACGCCCGAGTCCACGTCGACGATGCCGGTCTCCGGATCAATCGAGTGGATCTTGTTCAGCTCGTTGATGTCGATGACCAGGCCGCCACCGTTCTGTGCCGGGTCGCCGTAGGAGCGGCCCAGACCACGGGCGATGACGCCGCGGCGAGCGTGCTCAGGCAGGCTCTCGTTATCCTGCGCGACCTGTGCGACGGCTTGCTTGATGACCTCCACGTCAGGCGTGGACAGCACATGCGCAGTCGACGGAGCCGTGCGGCCCCAGCCGTAGAGTGACTTAAGATTGGTGTGTAGTTCCATCTCTTTCGCTTCTTCTTGTCGTCGTTGCTTCGCCGAAGTGCGAAGACATTCGGTTCGAGTCTAAATGATGTAAGTCGAAAAACCTATAAAAACATCAAACTAAAGGTCCATAAGCTCCCTGATTTCTGCAGGAAGCTCCTCCTGCGACGTAATTTCCGGCTTCCCCGCAGCCTTATGCTCCCGCAGTAGCTCATAGATGCGCCCACGCGACATCGAATCCACAAACGGCAGCTCCTCCGCGAACAGCCTCACCATGTAATCGGACAGCGGCACCTCGACGCGCTGCGCCGCCTCATGAATCTCCTCATGCTTAGTCATGCTTTTCACCCTACTAGTAGCATTGGACACCATGACTGACACGATTCAATCACTTGTCGACGAGCCCACCATCGACTACAACGCCCTCGACGACACCTTCGGCGGCCAGTGCATCCAAGCCGCCTACATCCTCGCCGCCGCCTCCGTCCCCGACTTCACCACGCGCAAAGCGCTGGCCTGGACCCTCCTCGGCGCCGCCAACCTCGCGACCATCGCCGCCTTCAACGCCTTCGACGAGGACCCCCGCAACGACCTCACCGCCGTCCTCGAATCCGAACAAGGCGAAGCCGAATCCATCGCCACCACCTGGTTCACCATCGGCGGCATCGCCGTGGCCGCCGTCGGCGCCTTCGCCGCCGGAGTGCAGGCGCAAAAGAAACTGGCAGGTTGGTTGGGCCGAAGGGGCGTCGCAAAGCCCAACGTGGCAATCGGTACCGTCGCAGCCCTCGCATACCTCGGGGCGAAACAACTGTGAGCGCAATGAAGCAGCAAGCGCTGCCATTCCTCATCATCGGCATCGGCTGCGCCGTCATCGACTTCGGCATCACCTACACCCTCACCGAAGGCGTCGACCTCCAACGCGACCTCGCCAAAATGATCGGCTGGGTCTTCGGCACCGCCACCGCCTACGTGCTCAACTCGCGCTACGCCTTCAAATCCGAAGTCAGCGCGAAGAAAGCCGGCGCCGTCTTCGTGCTCTACGCCTGCACCTTCGCCGTCCAAGTCCTGCTCTACAAATGGACCGAACCGCCACTCATCGCCCTCGGACTCCACAACCCCTGGAAAGATGGCATCAGCTTCGTCATCGCCCAAGGCGTCGCCACCGTGACCAACTTCGTCCTCCAAAGCAAAGTCATCTTTAAGGACGCCTAAAGTCCTCCCGCGCCCCCATCCGCAGCAGACGCAGCCACTGCAGGAAGCCCTTCGGATCCTTCCGCTCCACCAGGAAGAACCACCCGAAGCGCACCACTTCCTGCAGCTTCATCTTCTTCATCCCCTGCTGATTAATGATGTAGCCGCGATTCCTATACGTGAAATACCTTTTCGACTCATTATCCGGCCACTGCGCATGCGCCCTGCCGCCCATAATCGGGTGGAACTCGCCCGACCCATCCGGGTGCAAATACTTCGTGGTCAGCGCCGTGCCATACCGCAGCCCCGACTGCGACAAACGCCGGTGATACTCCACCTCATCACCCCGAATGAACAGGCGATAATCCGGCACACCAATCCGCTCCATCGCCTCCGCCGAGATCAACGCCCCATTAAATAAGGACGCATAATCGGGCAAGAACGACCCCTCCAACTCAGCCGTCGTCCGCTTCCACTCCAAGCCCTGGCGCAGGGGAAACGCCAACTTCGCCGGATCCCCAATATTCGCCACGACCGGGCTCACCTCATGCAGCCGGTGCTGCTCCGCCACACGATACAGCTCCTCCAACACGCCGTGATCCGCCGGCCGACCATCGTCGTCCGCGCACCAAATCGCGTCGGCCCCCAACGCCAGCGCCGTCAAAAAGCCATACGCGAACCCGCCAGCACCACCCAGATTCGTCTTCGACGGCAAATACACCGCCCGATCCCCAGCCAACTCCTGCAGCAGTTCCTGAACAGCCTGCTCAGCGCCGTTATCCACCACGATCACCCACTGCACCGGGTGCGTCTGGTTCACCACCTGCTCCAGGGAATGCCGCAGCATCTCGACCCGCTTATGCGTCACGATCACCGCCGCCGTCGAACCACTACTTTTCAGGTGTGCCGTTCCAGTTCCAGTCATGCCTCATATTGTGCACCATCGGCGGGGCGGGGTGGTGGTGCGTCGGGGAGCGCGTGGTTTTCGTTCCGGCTGGGTGAAAATGCGCGACCTGCATCGCGCGCTTCTAACCTTGGAGGGAAACAGGAGGGCAGGCTGACAAACAGTCGTTCGAAAATTCGCAATATCTGCAAAGTGTAGTAGGTGGATTGTAGTAATCCTCGAAAATGATTGCGAAAAGGGGATTACTACAATCCTGTTACTCCCATTTGGGTTTCAGAGAAGCTCCGGCCAGCGAAAACCGACCGAAACCGGGCCGAACCAGCCCGGCGCCTACTCCGCCTGGAACCGCGTGACCAGGTCGTCGACGTACTGGCCGGCTTCGGGCCCTTCGTAGGCGCCCACGACCTCGGAGACCAGGCCGGCTTTCCTGATTTCGCCTTTGTCCACCCACAGGGCGGTGTTGCACAACTGTGCCAGGAAGTCGTTGGAGTGGGAGGCGAAGACGAGGATGCCGGAGCGCTCGACGAGTTCGGCCAACCGGACGCGGGCTTTGGCCATGAAGGCGGAGTCAACGGCGCCGATGCCTTCGTCGAGGAGCAGGATTTCGGGTTCGATGGAGGTGACCACGCCCAGGGCTAGGCGAACGCGCATGCCGGTGGAGTAGGTGCGCAGGGGCATGGAGAGGTAGTCGCCGAGTTCGGAGAATTCGGCGATTTCGTCCATCTTGGCTTTCATCTGTTTGCGGGTCTGGCCGAGGAAGAGGCCGCGGATGATGATGTTTTCGTAGCCGGAGATTTCGGGGTCCATGCCGACGCCGAGGTCGAAGACGGGGGCGACGCGGCCGCGGACGTCGGCGACGCCGCGGGTGGGTTCGTAGATGCCGGAGAGCAAGCGTAGCAACGTGGATTTGCCGGCGCCGTTGTGGCCGACCAGGCCCACGCGGTCGCCTTCGCGCAGGTGGAGGTTGATGTCCTTGAGTGCTTCGACGACCACGGTGTTGGAGGCATTCTTGCCGATTTTGCCACCGGCGGAGGACATGACTGCCTTTTTGAGTGAGCGGGATTTGGCGTCGAAAATTGGGAAGTCGACGCAGGCGTTGTAGGTGTCGATGGAAACCATGTGTGACTCCTTCTCCTTAGACCCAGTACGGCACGCGGAAGCGCATTTGGCGCATGGCGAGCAGGGCGAGCAGCAGGCCGATGATGGTGCAGACGCCGACGACGATCCAGTGGTAGCCGGCGAGTTCTTGGCCGATCATGGGGGCGCGCACGATCTCGAGGTAGTGGTAGAGGGGGTTGATTTCGGCGAGCATGGCTCGCTTAGCGACGTCGCCGCCTTGCTCCTTGAGCGTGTGGGTGGTCCAGACGATCGGGGTGACGTAGAACAGCAGCTGCACGAGTGCTTCCAGAAGTGGGGCGACGTCCCTGAATCGGGTGGCGATGATGCCGAAGAGCATGGTCACCCACACGCCGTTGACCACGAGGAGTGCCATCGCCGGGATGGCGAGGAGGACTTGCCATCCGAGGTGAATGCGGAACGCGAGCACGAGGATGACCCAGATGACCAGGTTGTGCGCCAGGAAGAGGAGTTGGCGCCATACGAGCCGGTACACGTGGACGGACAGTGCCGACGGCAGCTGCTTGATCAGGCCTTCGTTTTCGATGAAGACTTCCGCGCCGTCTTTGATGCAGCCAGAGATGAATCCCCAGACGATGAAGCCGACGGTGACGTGTGGGAGGAATTCGCGCACGCTGATTTGGAACAGCATGGAGTAGAGCAGCCCGAGGGCGAGCGCCATCACGCCGGTGGCGATGGTGATCCAGAGCGGTCCGAGGGTGGAGCGTCGGTAGCGCTGTTTGATGTCCTGCCAGCCTAGTTGGAGCCAGAGTTCGTGCTGGCCCCATCCGCGGATGAGGTCGCGGAATGCCAGCTTCAGTGTTTTCGACTGTGATTTCGGAGCGTCGTCGTGGTGTGGCTCGGAGGTCATCCTTGCGACGTCGTTTCGGAGCTGGTTTGTATTGTGCACGGTTCATACCCTAGCTTGCGTGTGCGTTGAGCGGTGTTTTGGCAGCATGCTGCGGGTGGGGTGCGCTGCGGTGTTCGGGCGTGCATAATGATTGGAAGTGTTGCCTGGAGGAGGTTGTGGTGTCGTTGCAGTCGTATGACGTTGCTAGTGTGCGTGGGCTGTACACCTCCCTTTCTGACGGCTGGACCTACATGAATGCGCATGATTGCCCGCAGATTCCGGAGCGGGTGTCGGCGGCGGTTGCGCGTTCGTTCCGTATGTCGACGGCGGTTGCGCGCCCTGAGCCGCGGGTCGGTTCGCATGCTCGCCCGACTGTCGGTGTGCCTGAGGGGCAAAGTTTTCTTTTCGACGCCCGCTCCGCCATCGCCGACCTGTGCAACGTTTCGCCCGAGCGTGTGGTGTTGGGGCCGTCGCTTCCGGTGTTGTATTCGGCGTTGGTGTTGGCGATGCGCCCGCTGTTTCGGCACCGTTCGTCGGTGGTGGTGTGCAATGCGGACCGCCCGGTGTTGACGGACGCGTTGGCGCGCTGCGCGGAGGATGCGCAGCTGCGTTGGGCGCAGACGGATCTCGCGACGGGTGACGTGCCTGCCTGGCAGTTCGGCGAGTTGGTGGACGGCTCGACGCGCCTGGTGGCAGTCCCCGCTGCGCATGAAGTGCTGGGGTCTGTGGTCCGCGTGGCGGACATTGCGGATACGGTGCGGGATCGTTCCCGCGCGTGGGTGCTCGCGGACGTCTCGGCGTACGCGCCGTATTACCTGATGGACTTCGATAGTTTCGGCGCGGATATTTTGGGCATTGACGTCGCGGAGCTCGGCGGGCCGCAGGTGGCGGCGCTGGTGTTCCGGGATGAGGCAATGTTCGGAAGGCTGGATATGTCGGCGTTGCAGCTCGACGTATCGACGGGCCTCGCCGGCGGGGTATCCGCCATCGTCGATCACTACGCGCGCCTGGTGGAGGAGCCGGGGCGCCGCAAGACCCGCCGCAACCGGCTGGAGTTCTCGATGGGGCTGACGCAGCGCTACATGCGCGGCCTGCGCGACGACCTGCACACCTTCCTGGGCACGTTGCCGTCGGTGCACATCGTGGGTGTGTCCGGCGAGGCCGCTGAGGGCTCGCGCATGGAGCACACCCCGCGCCTGGTCTTCGGTGTGCACGGCGTGCCGGCAGAGACGGTGCACCAGCGGCTGTTCGCCAACGGTATCGTATCGACGCCAGCTCCGACCACACCGCTACTGCAGGACATGGGTGTCGCCGAGATGGGCGGCGCGGTCGCCGTCGGGCTGGGTCCCTTCAATACGGAAGTGGACATCGAGCAGCTGATCCGCACCGTGGCCTCCCTGGCCTAAGCGGTTTCGACCTCCAGGACTACCTTGCCGGTGTGCTCGCCGGAGTTGAGGTAGGAGTGGGCGCAGCGGGCGTCGATAAGGGGGAAGGTCCGGGAGATGTTCGGTGTGATGTGGCCTGCTTCAATGAGCGGCCACACGTGCTCCACCGTGCTTGCCACGATCGCTGCTTTCATGGGGCGCGGGCGGGCGCGCAGCGTGGTCGCGTGGACGGATTGGCGGCGCGTGAGCATGCGGCCCAGGCTCAGCGTGCCCTTCGGCCCACCCTGCAACCCAATGACGACGAGCCTGCCGTCCACCGCCAGCGACTTGATGTTGGCCTCCAGGTAGGAGCCGCCGATGACGTCCAGGATGATGTCCGCCCAGCCCGCGAGCTCCTCCTCGAAGCGCTGCTCCTTGTAATTGATGAGCCTGTCCGCGCCGAGCTGCCTGCAGTACTCGAGCTTCTCGGCGCTCCCCGCGGTCACGGCGACTTCGCAGCCCATGGCTTTGCACAGCTGGATCGCGAAGGAGCCGATGCCGCCCGCCCCGCCGTGGATGAGCACCTTGTCCCCGGACTGCAACCCGGCGACCATCCCCAGGTTCGACCACACCGTGGCAGCCGCCTCCACAACGCCGGCGGTCTCCGTGAGAGTGAGGTTGGTTGGCTTCGGCGTGAGCTGGCCCTCCGGCACCGCCACGTACTCGGCGTAGCCACCGCCCGCCAGCAGGCAGCCGACTTCCTCGCCCGGCTGGCGGCCGGTCGTGCCCGGATCGGCGATGGTGCCCGCGCACTCCAACCCCATAATTTCCGACTCACCCTTCGGCGGCGGGTACATCCCCTTCGCCTGCATCAAGTCCCCGCGATTCACGCCAGCGGCGTGCACCTTCACCAGTACTTCGCCCTCCTTCAGCTCCGGGAGGGGGACGGTTGTCAGTTCGAGAGCCTGCGGGTCCGAGGTATCAGTCTGGACGATGGCCTGCATAGTCTTCGTGTTCTGTGTGCTCATACCGCGCCAGCGTACTGAATTTTCGCGTTCAGCAAGGGGGTGCTGTAGAATCACGCAACATTGGAGACGTGGCAGAGCGGCCGAATGCACTGGTCTTGAAAACCAGCGAGGGTCACACCTCCAGGGGTTCAAATCCCCTCGTCTCCGCAAGTGAAGGCCCCTTACCGGTTGGTGAGGGGCCTTCGTTTTGTTCCCCGTTCGTGGTGTGTGTACTATGGGCGAAGGTCTGGAGACGTGCCAGAGCGGCCGAATGGGGCTCCCTGCTAAGGAGTTGCCCTCTTTGCGGAGGGCCGCAGGTTCAAATCCTGTCGTCTCCGCCACGCGCCCGTGGCTCAACGGATAGAGCATCTGACTACGGATCAGAAGGTTGGGGGTTCGAATCCCTCCGGGCGCACCAGATCAAACCCCAGTCCACTGTGTGGGCTGGGGTTTGTTGTGTTGCTTGTGCCAGTGTCTCAGTGCCAACGGAGGCCCGATCAGGCTGAATACGTCGCCTTCGCGGCCGTCCTCGCGCACCAGGGTGGCGGTGAGCCCCAGACGGCGGCGAGACTGCAGGTCGGAGGTCATGCGGAACACCGGGGCAGGCAGCAGGTGAACCTCGTCGTAAATGATTAAGCCCCAGTCGCGGGAGTCGAACAGCTCCAGCGCCCGGTATTCGCCCTTCGACTTGCGCGTGACCACTTGGTAGGTGGCGATGGTCACGGGGCGGATCTCCTTCTTCTCTCCGGAGTATTCGCCGATTTCATCCTCCGTCAGGGAGGTGCGGCGCACTAGCTCGTCCTTCCACTGCCTGCCCGCGACGGTGTTCGTCACCAGGATCAGGGTGGTGGCCTTTGCCTTGGCCATCGAGGCCGCGCCGACCATCGTCTTGCCCGCACCACATGGCAGCACTACCACGCCCGAGCCGCCTTCCCAGAAGCTATCGGCCGCCATCTCCTGGTAGTCGCGCAGCTGCCATTCTTCGTGTTCCTGCGACAGCTCGATGGGGTGTGCCTCGCCGTCGACGTATCCCGCCAGGTCCTCTGCGGGCCAGCCGACCTTCAGCAGTTCCTGCTTGAGCCTGCCGCGCTCGGAAGGGTGCACAACGATCGAGTCCTCGTCGATCTCTGCGCCCAACATGGGCTTGATCTTTTTGTGACGCCGGATCTCCGTCAGCACAGCCCTGTCCGTCGTCTCTAGCACGAGCCCGTGCGCTGGGTGCTTGATGAGCTTCAGCCGCCCGTAGCGATCCATCGTGTCGGCAATGTCGATGAGCAGCGGCTGCGGGGCGGGGAACCGCGAGTAGGTTTCCAGCACGTCCATGATCTGCTCCGCGTCGTGCCCTGCCGCGCGGGCGTTCCACAGCGCCAGCGGGGTGATGCGGTAGGTGTGCACGTGCTCTGGGGCGCGCTCCAGTTCCGCGAACGGTGCCAGCGCGGTGCGTGCCTCCTGCGCCTGTTCGTGGTCGATTTCCAGCAGCACGGTCTTATCCGACTGCACAATGAGCGGTCCGTTTCCAATGCCCACGCTGTGTGTCACTTCCTTTTTGTTTATCGACGCCACCGCGACGGTGTTGCTCAAGCCAAAGACATCATTTTACGCTGCAGTGGTGCGAACTCGTGCTCCACTATACTGAGACCCATGATTGCTCAGACGGGAAATCTGCGCCAATGGCAGTATTTCGTGGCTTTAGCGGAGACCGGTAGTTTTACAGCGGCGGCAGCGCGACTGGGAGTGAGTCAGCCGCCTGTCTCCAATGCCATTAAGCGCTTAGAAGCTGGTGTAGGTACACCGCTATTTATCCGAGGGGCGGGGGAAGTGAAACTAACCGAGGCAGGGTTGACCTTGCTTCCATATGCCCGGGTGATTAATCGCGATCTTCAGACTATGCATTCGATGATTGACGGTATCCGAAGTGGTGCGCAAAGCGGGTTTCGTTTGGCCATCAGTAGTGCGCTTCCAAGCGAGATAGGATCGCGTATTGCAGCAAAGGCACAGCAGCATGATGGAGTAGTTTTGTCGTCACTGCCTTCTGTTGAGATTCTTGCCCGTGTTGAAGAAGGCACTATTCATGCGGGGCTTGTTCAAGCTCCGGTTCCCTTGGGTACTCACCGCAGTGCGAGGCAGTTTTCTCTGTCACGTGATCTAGTGGTGCCGCCGGGGTATTCAAGGTTGGATAAGACCTTGTCTCAATTGAATCTGCTGGTGGAGAACCTGAATGACAATTCAAGTGCAGCCAGTGGTTTGGCGAGAGAGCTATTTCGGTCGGGTGTGTCTTGCGAAATTAATGATTCAGAGGATGCTCTAGGTAGGGGCTTATTGATTGGAAGAGGGGAGGGGATGTCTTTGGTATTTCGCGGTTTTCACCAGTTTGACAATGCTATTGAGCTTCCTTCCCGTTTCGATTTTTCCGTGGATGTAGTGGTTCGCCGAGGTGGGATGGACAATGGCGCCGAGGCCATGGCGGTCGCCGAAAGAATTTGTCGAAGGATTAACCAATGACTGCACGGATGGAGATGGCCCTGGAAAACGTGTTGACGCGGTCGGGGTGTGAGGGATGGTGGTGTGCATCGCGACTGCACGATGGGGTGACTATCGGACGCAAACAAGACGAGAAAATTTCGGTGGCATCCTTATATAAAATCCGGCTCCTCCACCTCACTTTGGAAGCGATTCAACGAGGTGATCTGGATCCTCGTCTTCGTGTTGACGTTGCACCGTCCAAAGGAACTTACGAAGGGTATGGGTTCGCTGCCTTTGATGACGCAGTGAACGTGAGTCTCCGAGACTTAATGAAACAAGTCGCATCGGTGTCAGATAACGTGGCCGCCCACGAGATTTTGCGTCTACTGCCTGCGTGGGCTCGAGAAGCATTTCTTAAACGGTTTCCACCTCATTATGACTTGCAAGATCGGAATAGCTTAGTGACGGCGGAGAAACAATTGCGTCAATATGTTCAATCCCAAGGGGGGAGTAGTACAGATATAGCGTTTTCTGCAGTCTCTTCGTTGGCGGAAATAACTAATGACTTGGAACAGGTTTGGAAAGACGATAGTGCAGCGGTACGTCGATCTATGTGTGAACTCTTGGGGTTGCAGGTGTGGCGTCACCGTGTTCCTTCAGGCTTTCCTCCAAGCGGCGTTGATATCTATGGAAAAACGGGCACTGTAGGACTTCTCCATGGTGAAGCTTCGATTATCCAGGTTGAGGGCGAGGAGCCCATTGTGGTGTCCATCATGCTGAAACAGGTGGTGCCAGAACAAGCAATGAGTACTCACGATGGTGCTATTGGCGAAGTGGCTAGACTGCTCGTGGACGCTCTTCGTTAGAATTTCTGCCACTTGAATACACACTTCTACCATCGCCTATATGTGAATGAAATGAGACAATTGCATTATGTGATATTGGTGGCATCCAATGCGTCTCACTTAACGTCACTCCCATGATGACTAAGCACAATCGTTTCCGTCAGTCGGTGATTGCACTCTGTTCGCTCTCCGCAGTGATGTTGAGCAGCTGTTCAGCTCTACCGTGGGAATCAGACTCAGACGTATTTCTCAAAGCTTTCAACGCGGGAGATGACAGCAAGGCTGCACGGTATCTGGATCATCCAGACCCGGAGCGCGCCCTTCATGAATTTCGGCAGTCACTTCATGGTGTGAAGGTCAACATCGAAACATCTGATATTTCCAATGGAAAGAAGAATACTCATGTGACTTGGTCCAAAGATGGTGTGGAGTTGGAGAGCAATGGTCGGCTCGTCCTTAGTGGACAGGATGGTAAGCCTCAATGGTTGCCTTCGATCTTCGACGCTCAGTTGAGCGATGATTCCGCACTCTTTTTTGCTGAAGATAAACAGTACGATCTTCCAATTAAAGATCGCTTGGGCAATGATTATATGACCTGGACGAAAGTTATTCAGGTACGAGGTCGCAAAGATATAGCCTCTAGAGCGCAGGAATTGGCCCAGATTTTTGCACCAGTGTCTCCCACAACGACTAAGGAGTGGATCGAGCAGACCTTGGGAGAGTCTCAGGATGAAGACACCGTGCTCCTCACTTTGAGGCAGGAAGAATTCCGGAAGATACAAGAGCAACTTAGGACCTTTGAGGGAATTTCCACTGTGGAGCAGGGGCGTCTCTTAAGCGTGTCCAAAACTCTTAACTCTCCGATGGATGCTGAATTGAACAAATATTGGGAGTCAGTGCTCGATGCTAATTCAGGATGGTCGATACGCGCTGAGAGTTCACAAGGTATGACGACGGTAGCCTCTGAGCCGCCTCGCCGAGTTCAGCCAATCGTAACCACTCTGGATAACACACTGCAAAGCGCAGCAAAACAAGCAGTGGACAGTGAGCAACGTGCCGCAGTTCTAGTCGTGCTCAATCCTAGAACAGGAGGTGTCCTTGCCGTTGCACAAAATGACAAGGCAAATAACCAAGGGCCAATCGCACTCACCGGGCTATTCCCACCGGGATCGACGTTCAAAACTGTGACCACAGCGGCGGCACTAGAGGCAGGGGCAGTCAGCATGGATGAGGAACTACCTTGTCCTAGCAATATCACCGTCGCTGGACGCAAGATTCCCAACGATCATGACTTCGATCTAGGTAGCGTTCGACTGGAAGAAGCTTTCGCCCAATCATGTAACACAACCCAAGCGGTCATTTCGGATCGTTTGGGAGAAGATGATCTGCAACGGACTGCTTTAGAACTCGGAATTGGCTCCGACTTCGACGTACCAGGGATGACCACACTTACTGGTTCGGTGCCGCGGACACCGGCTGGACCTCCTCGTGTGGAGGCTTCTATTGGACAGGGCGAGGTTCTAGCTAGTCCATTTGGGATTGCGCTCATGCAATCGACTGTCGCTAACGGCGGCTTGCTTGTTCCTCCACAGCTCATTCAAGGCGAACAGACAGTAGTGAATAAACAGGCAGACCAGCATGTCAGCGATACAACTATTCAAAGCCTCCGGACGATGATGAAATCAACAATTGACCACGGTTCAGCTAGGTCGTTGAGTGATCTTAGTGCACTTGGCGGAAAGACTGGTACAGCAGAAATTGATGGCAAGCTTTCCAATGGCTGGTTCGCTGGAACGACAGGGGAATTGGCGATTGCGTCCCTTGTAATCGAAGGAGATTCTTCTCAGCCAGCTGTGGAAATGGCCGGGCGTTTCCTTCGCTCGCCGGATGTTCAGAAATTCTCTGGAATTCAATAAACTTGCGTCATAACCTCTAGCACGGCACGTCCACCGCAGCGATGCGGTGGGGTTGGATCGTGAGGCTCTCCCCGGTGGATTCGAGCACCGCGGAGATGGTGGAGGGGGTCATCATCACGATGGAGATCCAGTCATGGCTGGTGGCACCCGCATAGTCCACGTAGTGCAGGCGCACCTGTGTGCCCGCGGTATAGGCGCGGCGCAGCTCGGACATGATCTCCCGCGGCGAGCGGAAGGTCCGGGTGTCCGAGGCCTTCGTGCCGTCCGCCGGGTCCACGGCGATGGCCTGGTCGTGGGCGCGGCGAAAACCCTCCACGGCGCCGTCGATCTCCGAGGCGATCTCGGTGGAGTCCCCAGTGATGTCCATGATGTTGCGCTGGGGAGTATCCACGCGAGACGGGACACGAGCCGAGTGGGGTTCGGTGGCGGAGCCCTGCTGGAATGCCCTGGTGGCGTCGTCAATCAAATACCGCAGGGACTGGGGAACGGACGAGAGACCGCCGGGGGACATGCGATCCAGGAAGGCCTCGATGTCCTTCCATGGGGCGTCATAGCGCCCAATGGACGTAGCCCTTATTGTCTAGCACTTTCGTGACCTGGTCATATGTCCGGGCCGATTTTTCGTATTGCGTCCTTTGGCACTCAATCGGCTGGGAGGGACACCAAATTCCCTCCCAGCCCATCAGCCAACTGGGAAAACGCCGAGCCCGTTCGCGCGAATTGGCGAATCTGGTGCGCGCGCATATGCGGGCCGGTAGCGTCGTGCGTACACACACGCACCGAAAGGAATCGCACTATGCAACTGATGACACTTCGCCAACCCGGCGGAACCACGACCGCCGCGCGCCGCACCGGGGAAACGACCGCAGTCAAGATTGGCTTTCAAGATGTCGGCGAGCTCCTCGCCCAAGAAAACTGGCAGGAGCTTGCCGCGGCAGACGGGGAGCAGGTCACCTTCCAGGACAAGGACCTGGCGCCTGTTGTGCCTCGCCCGGGCAAGGTTATTTGTGTCGGTCTGAACTACGCGAACCACATCAAGGAAATGGGTCGTGAGCTGCCGAAGGTCCCGACGCTGTTCATTAAGTTTGCTGACGCCCTCACCGGCCCCTATGACGATGTGAACGTTCCCGAATGGGGCAGGGGAGCCCTGGATTGGGAGGGGGAGTTGGCGGTTGTGATTGGGAAGAGGGCGCGTCGAGTAGTAGAGGCGGAAGCGGCTGATTACATCGCGGGCTACGCGGTGGCCAATGATTACACGATGCGCGACTACCAGTACGCCACGTTGCAGTGGCACCAGGGCAAGTCCCTGGAGAAGTCCGCGGGGTTCGGGCCGTGGCTGACCACTCGCGACGAGTGGGCGGGTGCGGGGCAGCTCACGACGCGCCTCAACGGCGAGGTGGTGCAGAACGATTCGACGTCTGACCTGGTGTTCACGCCGGAGTTTCTGATTGAGTACATTTCGCACATTTACCCGCTGAACCCCGGCGACACCATCTTGACTGGTACGCCGGGCGGGGTTGGGCATGCGCGCGATCCGAAGCGTTATGTGGGCGACGGGGACGTCGTCACGATTGAGATTGAGGGGTTGGGGCGCATCTCGAACCGCACTGTGTTCGAGTAGCGCCCGGCGCCCTTACTTCGCTGGGGTGGTGGGGACGACTGGCGCGGTGGTGGTCACTGAGCCGGTCGGCTGCTGGCCCTGGTTGCCGGAGCTGCCGACGGTGATGTCGATGTCCTTGACGTTCGGGATGCAGCTGCGCAGGCCGGCGATCGCCAGCAGGGTCACCACGACGCCGACCAGGCCGCCGCCGACCGCAGTCAGCGTGTTTGCGTCGACGTTGAGGGAGCGGGCGGTGTCGCGGAGTGCGCGGTCAATCGAGTTCTTATCGACGCCCGCAGCCTGAATACCGAGCTGGTTCGACAGTGCAACCGGGATTGCGGCCAGCAGCGGAAGGCCGAGGCCGACCAGGGTCGCGATGCAGCGTGGGTCGGAGATGCCGCCCTCGGCGCCGACGCGCGCGTTCAGGTTCGAGGAGCCGCCATTGCCAGCGCCCTGGCCCTGGCCTTTGTCGCCTTGGCCGCCGCGCTTGGAGGAGCCGCCGCCGGAGCTGAGCGGGATGCCCTGCACGTTCGGGTTCGCGTTATCGGAGACCTTGATGTCTGGGTTGCCGTTGTTGTTGCCGTTGTCCGAAACGTTGACGGTCGGGTTCGCGTTGTTGGTGACCACGACGGTCGCCTTAGCGTTGTCAGAGATCTTCACGTCTGGGTTGCCGTTGTTGTTGGCGTTATCGGAGACGTTGACGGTCGGGTTGGCGTTGTTGGTGACCACGACGTTTGGGTTGCCGTTGTTCGACGCGTTATCGGAGACGTTGACGGTCGGGTTCGCGTTGTTGGTCACAACAACGGACGCCTTGGCGTTATCCGAGATCTTGATGTCCGGGTTGCCGTTGTTCGACGCGTTGTTGTTCGCGTTATCGGTGATGTTGACCGTCGGGTTCGCGTTGTTGGTCACAACAACGTTTGGGTTGCCGTTGTTGTTGCCGTTGTCGGAAATGTTCACGGTCGGGTTGGCGTTGCCCGTGATGGTGACGTTGCCGTTGTCGTGGACCTTGGCGTTATCCGTGACAACGACGCTGACCTGCGGGTTACCGTTGTTGGAACCGTTGTCGGAAATGTTCACGGTCGGGTTCGCGTTGCCGGTGACGGTGACATGGCCGTTGTTGTTGCCGTTGTTTTCGATGCGGATCGCGCCGTCTTCAACCTTGACGATGCCCTCGAGCGCGCCCTTCAGGCTGCCGAGCAGCCCGCCGCCCGAGCCGCCCTTGCCGTCCTCACCAGAGCCGCCGGAGCCGCCACCGATGAGGCCGCCGAGCAAGTTACCGATAGCGCCACCGATGCCGCCGGTGCCGCCGCCGATCAGACCGCCCAGGATTGGGCCGAGGACGCCACCGATACCCTTCGCGATTTCCCCGCCAGTGGTCTGCGGGTTGGTGGCGTTGATGCGGATGGTGCGCTCGACGGTGGAGGTGCCGTCGCTAATTTTGACTGGCAGGTCGAATACGCCCGGGGTGAAGGTGGCAGGTGCGTTGACCTGCACTTCGCCGTTGAGGTTGGTGAAGGACCAGAGCGGGTACTTCGCGCCGCTGCGCTCAATCGTGACGTTCTCCGGCAGGGTGAGGCCCGGAACCGGCTTCACGCGCTGCTTCTCGAAGTCGACTGAGTAGATCTTGCTGAAGTCCGGCAGGTCGCCTTCCCACTCGGCGGGAGGCATGGTGTCGGTGAGCTTGACCTTCAGGGTGCCGGAGTACGGCTCGCCTTTCTTCGGCGTGATGGTGACCGGAATATCCGCGCTACCAGCCTTGATGGCGTTGTTGAAGGTGATCTTGTTCCACGGCTTCCCGATGGTCAGGTTGCCCTCCGCATCGACGGTCACCGGCCAGCGCGTGGTGCTATCCCAGTAGGTCGACGCGATCTTGTCGCCGGGCTCGAGCTTGGCGTCCGGCACGGGCACGGTTTCTTTGTTCCAGAAGTTCTCGGCCTCGTAGGTCTTGTCGAAGTCGAACTTCGGCGCCTCAGGGGCTGGGGCTTCCTCGCTTGTCGACGGCCCCTCCGACTCGGCTGGTGCTTCCGGTTTGGAAGACTCGGATGGTGCCTCCGGTTCGGAGGACTCAGACGGTGCCCCGGACTCAGCCGTGGTGGTTTCCGGCGTGGTGGTTTCTGCCGGGGTCGTCTCCGGAGTGGAGGTTTCCTCTGCTGGCTTTTCGTCCTTGACGGCGATCTTCAGCGTGGCCTCGTAGGGCTCGCCGGAGGCCGGGGTGACCTTGATCGGGATCTCGACGGTCTTGCCGACCTTGCTGCTGAACGCCAAGCCGTCGCTCGGGCGCCCGACGGTCAGGACGCCGTGGTCGTCGAAGGTCACCTTCCACCGGTACGTGCCGATCGTCTTCCAGTTGTAATAGGTCTCTACCTTGTCGCCCGGGTTCAGGGCGATGTCTTTGAGCGGGACCGAATCAACGTCCCAGAAGTTGACCTCTTCTGGCGTGTCGAAGTCGGATGCCTGCGTCGCCACTGTCTGGGCGTGGGCTGCGGGGAGGTCGGACGTCGAGACGCTGACGAATGGGGCGACCAGCGCGATCGAAAGCGCACCGGCGGCGATAGAGATGCGCTTTGTGCGCGTGCTGTATGCCATAAACTTGTCCTTTGCTCAAGAGCGGAAACGCTGCACTGGACCTGCAGCACAGGTATGTCACAGATTGATATCGTTTCTGTCCAGTAAAACTTAACATTCTCACCCCCGCCCAAGGCTAGGGATGGAAAGGGATAGGCAAAACATGCAGGTAGTTCGCTTTACAAAAAGGTGCGCTATTCCACCTCCGGGGGTAAGTGCGGCTACGCTTGCAATGCTTGACTTGGCCAATCGCGGTGAGGTGAAAGGACGTGGAGATGAAGATCAATGACCCCGAGCAGCTCTACGAGCTCGAGCGGCGGCTGGAGGACCACGACCCTGAGATAGAGGAGCTGTCGGAACTTCAGGAGCAGCTGAAGCACGTCCGCCTCAAGGACATCATCGCGATGATTGAGCGCACCGATGTCACAAACGGTGCGAAGATTCTGCGCCTGCTGTCGCCGGAGCGCTCTGCGGTCGTCTTCGACGTGCTGGACCCGGCGCACCAGGCAGACATGGTCACCGCACTTGGAGACGAAGCCGTCGTCGGCTTCTTCGACGCCCTCGGCGCCGAGGACCGCGTGGCCCTCCTCGACGAGCTTCCTCCAGAGGTCGCCGCCCGCCTCATGCACGAGCTCGACGAGGACGACCAGCGCGTCACCAACGTCGTCCTCGGCTACGAGAAGGGTACCGTCGGCCGCACCATGTCGCCGGAGGTGCCGCTGGTCACGCCAGAGATGACGGTCAAGGAGGTCGTCGATAATCTCCGCGAGAACGTCGACAGTCTGGAGACGATCTACACCGTCCCCGTCACAGATGCGCACCGCACGCTCGTAGGCATCGTTTCTTTACGACGCCTCTTCCAATCCAAGGCCAACCAACCCGTTTCCGAGGTCATGCGGGAAGCGCAGTACGCTTACGCCTCCGACGAGGCTGAGGACACCGCGCGCTGGTTCCTGTCGTCGAACTTGCTGGCCTTGCCGGTCGTCGATAATGAGCACCACCTGGTGGGCATATTCACATACGACGAGGCCCACGACATCGTCGAAGAAGCAGACAGTGAGGACACAGCCCGCCTGGGTGCGTCCGAGTCCCTGAAGCGCCCGTACCTCTCAACGCCCGTGCAGGCCCTGGTCAAGAGCCGTATCGTCTGGCTGCTGGTGCTTGCGGTCTCCGCGATCCTGACGGTGCAGGTGCTCGGTATCTTCGAGGACACGCTTGAGAAGGCCGTCGTGTTGTCCTTATTCATCCCGCTGCTGACGGGTACCGGCGGTAACACCGGCAACCAGGCCGCCACCACCGTGACTCGCGCGCTCGCACTCAATGACGTCCGTAACCGCGACGTGGCTAAGGTGGCGTGGCGTGAAATGCGGGTGGGGATGCTGCTCGGTGCCGTGCTCGGCTCGCTGGGTTTTGTGCTGGCAGGGCTGGTGTTCGGGCAGTCGGTGGGCATTGTCATTGGGTTGACGCTGCTGCTCGTATGCACGATGGCCGCAACCGTGGGCGGTGTGATGCCAATCATCGCTAAGACCATTGGCGCTGACCCGGCCGTGTTCTCCAACCCGTTCATCTCTACGTTCTGTGATGCCACCGGTCTGATTATCTACTTCTTTATTGCGAAGGCGGTTCTGGGCATCTAACAGGCGTTTTGCTGCACTCGCAGTTTCGGTGTAGAGTCTCTTTCGTTGCTTACAAGGCAGCAAAACACCGCGCCCGTGGCTCAACGGATAGAGCATCTGACTACGGATCAGAAGGTTGGGGGTTCGAATCCCTCCGGGCGCACCACATACAACCCCAGTCCACCGCGTGTGGGCTGGGGTTTCTGCTTTATTCTTTGAGGCGGTGCCAAAAGAGGGTTAAGGGTCAAAATGTGTGTCTGGCTCGGCGTGTCGCGGGGGTTAGATTTGGCCTTTTTGAATGCCGATTGAGTGGGTGTAGTCGGTGTCGATAGCGTTGTCGTAGAGGGCTGGGCGTCCTGTT